>JBHIEQ010000434.1:0-2170 GCA_046760725.1 Gemmatimonadales bacterium | reverse complement strand
TCCTTTGCCTCGCGCCTCAACGCTCCGTCGTCGATGGGCCGATTTGATAAGAAGGGTGTACCAATCCGATCCTTTGGTATGTCCAAAATGCGGCTCAGCCATGCGTATTCTTTCATTCATTACCCAGGATCGGGTAATTCAAAGGATTCTGCAGCACTTGAAAAACCGCGCTGCCAAAACACGCGGGCCACCCACGCCTAAACGACAACAGGCTTTTTTGCCTCTATCTCCTTAACCCAACGGGAGCTCCCGGACTCATCTCATGGGGGGATCTGTCTTCAAACACAACACGGCAACCCAGATGACTCTCGAAGTGGGTGCACGTCAGGAATGTGGGGTGAGGAGCAGTCATGAGGCCGCCCGGTGGTGAACGCGGCGCTCCCAGAACTGCTCGAAGCGGCCGCTGAGCTTGCAGCATCGCAGGGCGATGATCGCGTCGACGCCGGCGACGCTCCAGTGCATTCCCGCGCGTTTGCACCGTGTTCCAATAGCCACCTTGCAGCCAGCCTCAACGACCCCAGTGGAGGTACACAGCCCGGCTGCCCGGAATTGGGCGTAGCGCATCCGCTCGCGGTTACGTTCGATGTAGTCGACGCACTTGCGCGCCGCATCATCCTTCGGCGAGTGCACCCGTAGGGCGTTGAGGATAGCGTCGATATGACCGGCGTCCAGCTCGTCGTGGCGTCTTTGAGCCCACTGCCTCGCCAGGTCGCTGCCCGCGCCGTAGATGGACTTGGCCACGTCGGAGAGGTGCTGCTTGGCGTGGAACCGATCCACGATCTGCACAGCATCGGGAAAGTGCTCCTCGGCGAGATTCCAGATCCACTTGGCGCCATCGCCGAGCACAGCCTGGTGCGCCGTGCGGTCGAAGCCCCGCCGCGTCGCCTCGCGCTCGACCCGCGTCGCGAACTCGCTCGGAGTCGGCTCGGTGTCTTTTTGCGCCGCGCTCTCGATGGCCGCCGAGTAGCTGACCGAGCCCTCGTCGCGCACGGGCGTGCCTTGCGCGTCCCTGCCCTCCGCGCTCCACAGCGTCACCAGTTTGACCTCACGCGTCTTCGCCGAGCTGTCCGGCTGTTTGCCCACAGAGTGCACCAACTCCTGCTTGCGCACCGGTACGCCCGTGCCATCCATCCCCAGGTACAGTGTTGCCGGCAGCGGTTCGTCCGGCCCGGGCGGCTCGACCACCTGCTTTTCGTCCTCGGCGATCTCGCGGCCTAGCGCCTCGGCCGCCCGCTCCACCTGCTTCGTTGCCACCTCCACCCCGGCCAACTCCCGCAGCAACTCGTGGCCTTCCTCGAAGCTGACCATCGCCCCCACCAATCCCACCATGCGCAGCACCCCCGCAGACAGCGACCCACCCTCTAAACCCAGCGCCCCGTCGCGCGGACAAAACCCCGCTTCGCACACCTCACAGTGGTAGTAGGCGCGCTCGAGCCTCACACGGCCCAGCACGCTCTTAAAGCTTTTCGTACGCCGGCCAGCGTAGCGTGCCGGCTGACCACACCCGCAGCAGCGCAGAATCGGCCCGGCGTAGTCCGTCGTATCGGCGTTGAGTCGTCCCTCCACTGCCCGGGCCGCCACACGCATCGCCTGGCGCCGCACGGCCGTCTCGATCGCCTCGAAGTCCCACTCGTCGACTGCGCCCCGGCCTACGAGCGCTTCGACCTCCGCCACGATCTCCGCTTCGAACGCTGTTTTGAAGCCCTTTTTTTCTCCGCCTCTTCCGAGGCGGCCTCGGTGTCTCCCAGTTGGCTGTCGGCCCACTGCTCGCACACCTGCCAGTAGCGTTCCACCCGCTTGCGAAACTCCTGGCCCGCCTCCACCTGCTCGCGGGCCAAAGCCGCCTGCTCCGCGCTGAGATAGCGCGAGCGCGTCTTGCCCCCTTCGACCCGTGTCAGGCTGAAGTACGGACCGTGCCGCGCCTTCGGATCGTGCTGGCACCGACACTGCTTTTGACCACACTTCATGTACCGCTCGGACACCGAGCCGCGACGCATCGGCCGCGGCTCCGCCAGTTCTCTAGCCACTTTACGAACACCTGCGGGGATCGATTTCTGGACCATGGCCACCTCCTACGGTCATTATACCCGTAGGAGCGCCCCGCGCAACTCCTTTCCAATCCACGCTCCCCAGATACATCACAGCGCTGACGTACGCCCGACGCCGAGCG
>JBHIEQ010000433.1:0-2173 GCA_046760725.1 Gemmatimonadales bacterium | reverse complement strand
TGCCACCGCAGCCACGCTCACACCGAACAGCGAGACGGGCAGGATCGCGACCAGTTGCGCATAGCCGATGATCGCTACGGCTCCTTGTGGCAGGAGTGACGCGAGCTGGGTGTCTATGATGCTCGAGATTTGATAGACGCCAGCACCGAACACGACCGGTATCCAGGCTCGCACGACGCGGCGTACGCCGGCGGTTGCGGTGCTCAGGCTCACGTGCATCCTTCCCGAAAGGGTGCGCGTCTTAGGAAGCTGGATCGCGAGCTGGAGCACGCTGCCGACAAGCGCGCCCCACGCAAGCGCCACCGCAAGTCGGGCGTCGAGCAGCACTCCGCCGAGAGCCACGAGCGTGCCGATCTGCGCGATGTTCCACAGCGCCGGGGCCGAGTAGGCCAGAAAGAAGCGGCGATGTGTGTTCAGGACGCCGAGGCACCACGCCGACAGGATCAGCGCACCGGACATCGGGAACATTATCTCCACCAGACGGACGGTCAGCTCGCGGGTCGTTCCGCTGAACCCGGGTGCCGCGAAGCTCGTGATGAGCGGCGCGAGCGCGACCCCGGCTAGAGCGGCGATGGCCGTCAGGACCACGAGCAGGGACGCGATCACCCCCGAGAGCCGACGCGCCGCCTCGGTCTCCCCGCGCTCGATCATGCCGGCGTACACCGGAATGAAGGACGCGGAGAGGGTGCCTTCACCCAGGAGGTTGCGAATGACGTTGGGGATTCTGAGAGCAGCGCGGAATGCGTCCGCCGCTGCACCGTCACCGAAGTAATGCGCGAACACTCGCTCTCTAACGAATCCCAGGACCCGCGTGAGCAGGATCCCCGCCGCCACGAAGGCCGTGAGGCGTCCCTGGGATGAGGCGGTCGCGCTGTTACGTGTCAGTCCGACCTGACCTGTCGGATGGTGCCTCTTCGCTCAACTGCTGGATCATGCCCTGGAGGTAAAGCGTGTCGTCCCTCAGCTCGCGAACCGAGCGGTGAAGATCGTCAACATCGTCCTCCAGCCGCTCCAGGCGGCCGGCCAACTCGGCCCACGCGTCCGGCGTGGCTGAGCCGGACTCCAACACGTTGCCGCCGGCTCTCGAACGGAAACGCCGGAACAGCGGTGCGTCCAGCGCGAAAACGAAGATGGGGATCGCCAACGCGATGAAGATCACGACGAGACCCATCGCCCACGTACGCATGTCCCGATACTATGTGCTGCCCGATCCGCTTACAACGGTGGCGTACCACCGGTCCGCTTCATCGAGCGCCGCCTCGAGAAAGTGCGTGCCATAGCGCACCAAGAAGTGCGTGACATTGAGTACGCGTTCCTGGGGCCGACCCAACGGGAAGAGCGCCGTTCGCGCCCTCGCTACCTGCTGCACGACGGTCTCGTTCCTCCTCTTGAGGTGATTGAGGAGCTTCTTTTCCAGGGCGTCCACCGCCCCTCGGGCGGAGTGCTGCGCCGACTGAACCGTCTTTCTCAAAGTCGGGTCAACCAACACGGCGGCCGACTCGAGCCGTTCGTACTCAGTCTGCAATGCGTGGCGCAACCGCTGCAGCGTCGTCTCCGCCTCGGGGGGCATGTCGTCGCGGACGAGCGCCGCCTCTACCCTGCCCTCCTCCTCGAGCTGCTCCGAGCTGAGTCCGTACTTGCTCAGTGTCTTAGCGACCCGGGCCTCCACGACTCGAACCGACCAGCGCGGGACCCTGGCTTGAGGTGAGACGCCGATCAGCTCGAAGAGGGGATCGCTCTGGGCCAGATAATCGAGCTCCCCGGGGCCTCCCACATAGGCCAGAGTGGGGAGGAGTGCAGCCTCGATCACGGGTCGGAGCAGTACGTTGGGCGAGAAACGCTCCGGCTCGCTGTCGAGTAATCGCTCGAGCTCGGTCTGCGACCACCTTTCGGAGGACCGTCTCGTCACGTGAGACCCGTCGCTCGAGGTCAGTCGGTCCCTCCCGAGGGCTCCCTCCAGCATCACCGTCTCCAATCCGCCGCCCACCGGTACGGGGGCCCGCAGGCCACGGGCCTTGAGATCACCAGCGCGCCGCGCTAGAGCCGCATCTAGTGCCGGGCCCTCCCGGAGCACGGCCGTGAACGTCGGCGCCATGGCCCGTTTGGCCGCAGGGTGCGACGGGTCGAACACCACGAGTCCGAAACGGCCCAACAGCTCTGCCATAGCGGCGGC
>JBHIEQ010000432.1:0-2186 GCA_046760725.1 Gemmatimonadales bacterium | reverse complement strand
AACTCAGCAGTGTTCCGACGGCCACGAACGCAAGTGTGGCCATCGCCATCACGGCGAGTAGCTGGGGTATTCGATCCCAGATCGGCGCATCGTAGAAGATGATGAATACCGGGAGAGAGATGAGCTCGATCACGGCGACGAACGCGAGGTTTGCGATGAGCTTGCCGAAAAAGATCGCCGTCGGCGGAGCGGGCGACAGCATCAGGCCGTCGAGCGCCCGGTTCTCGCGCTCGATCATGAACGCGCGGTTGAGACCGATCATCGCGGCGAAGGTGAACGTCACCCACAGGACGCCCGGTGCCGCGTCCAGGGCGCTCACCACGGTGGCGTCACGGGCCACGTACAGGACAGCCAGTACGAGCACCGCGAACACGAGTCCCGAGACGAACGCCGTCTTGGTGCGCCACTCGATCGCCAGATCTTTGAACGCGACCGTGGCACCCGCCGCGAGGAACGCTCTAGCCGACACGAGTGAGCTCCCGATAGCGCTCGATGACCGACTTGGCATCCCTTCCGTCCAGTTCCTCCATGGCTGCCACTCGGCCTTTGGCCAGATACGCCACATGCGACGCACACCGCACCAGCTCACCGAGTTGGTGGGTCGCCATCACCAGGGCGCAGCCGGCAGCAACACGCTGTTCGACGAGCGTGAGCAGCAACTCGGAACCAGCGTCATCCAGATTGCTGAGCGGCTCGTCGAGGAGCAGCAGGCCGGGATCGTGCAGCAAAGCGCGCGCGATGGACAAGCGCTGGAGCATGCCCCTGCTGTATGTCTGAATGCGCTCGTCGCCGAACCGCGCGAGGCCGAGCAGCTCCAGGGCGTCGTCCACCCTAGCTCCATCCGCCACCCCGTACATTCGCGCGAAGAACCTGAGATTCTCGCGCCCGGTGAGCGCGCTGTACATCATCGTCTCGTGTCCCACGAGGCCGACCGCCGACCGCCGCTGGACCGTTCCCCGGGTCGGCTTCAGCAATCCGGCGATGACCCGGAGCAGGGTGGTCTTCCCGACCCCGTTTCCGCCCAGAAGCATCAAAGCCTCGCCGCGCCGCACCGTGAGAGACACATCACTCAGCACCCAGCGGTGGCCCAGGCGCCGCGCGACGTCCGTCAGTACGACAACCGGATCACCGGGCGGCATCGATCGCGGCTTCGAGCTCCTTGAGATCGAACGGCTTCAGCAGGTAACCGCTGTGATCCATCCCCAGCACGCCCACCACCGGCTCGAGGGAGGAGTAGGCGGTGGTGATCACCACGGGGAGGTTGGGGTAATCGTTGCGCACACGCCCGAGCAGATCTACGCCGTCGGTGTCGGGAAGCCGCATGTCCAGCACCAGCACGTCGGGCATGAAGGCGCCGAGCTGCTCGAGCGCTTCCGCGCCGCTACCCGCGAACGCCATCTCGTACCGGTCGGTGAAGTAGATGCGGTAGGCCTTACGGAGATCGGCCTCATCTTCCACGAACAGAATCTTGCGACGTGCGACTTCGCCAGTCATGGGGACTCTGAAGATAGCAGGCCGTCGAGCTTGGTGCGCGCGAGAGCATAGCGTAGCTCCTCGCCGACTCCTTCCAGCCGTACGATCTGACGTCTCTCTGTCGCCGATCGTCGGATCAGAATGAGTGCGTTCAGGCCCGTACTGTCGATCGATCGGGTCCGGCTCATGTCGATAGTCAGTCGCGCGTTCTCAGGCAGGGCCTGAAGCAGCGCCACCGCGGATCGGCGAAACTCCTGCTGCGTCTCCAGTCCGAGCTCCTCGGGTGCGGCGAGCGTACGCTCCTCAGTCACGGGCGCGACCGCAAGGCCGGGCCTCAGCCCGCCTCCACCCGCCCCCCGCGACCCCCACCCTTCACGAGTCCTAGCACAGAGACGGCCAGGATCGCCGTGATTATTCCCGCCGACACGAGACACCACTGGCACCAGGCGTTGATCACCGCGGCTTCGAGGTAGGTGAGGTACCCGGTGAACAGAAAACCGACCGCCGCAAGGATCGTGACGGCGATGGTGGGCTCGCGCCGCTCGATCCAGCTCCTCGAGAGCCCAGCTAGACTGACCGCGAATATCGCGGCGTAGCCAAGGACACCAAACAACGCGACAGGGACTCCAAGGAACTCGGCGTACTCGCTCAGCTGGACCTCCTCACATCCGCCCGTGCCGCACGCGAGGGTTCCGAGGAAGCCGATCTTCCAG
>JBHIEQ010000431.1:0-2186 GCA_046760725.1 Gemmatimonadales bacterium | reverse complement strand
GGTCCCAACGAGCACCAGCTACGGGCTCCGATCGACGCGGGTTCCCGCAACAACCTCTGCATCAAGTGTCACAACAACCGCACGGTGCCCACGGCGACGACCCTCGGCCCGCATGCGGCGCAGGGGCCCTTGGTACTTGGACAGAACATTGGCTGGTGGCCCGACAGCCTGTCGTGGCTCGACGGCCTCACGAGCTCACACGGCAACGTTGCAGTGAACGAGGAACTCTGCGCTACCTGTCATGTCGAGTCGTTCGAGATCACCGACCCGAACAGCGGCGACTTCGTGTTCCACAGTGTGGGGCATCTGTTCGAGGCGATTCCGTGTGTGGACTCGGTGGGAATCCCGCTGGCCGGAGGCAACTGCTCCGACAGCGAGCGACGATTCGATGCCTGCAGCCAGTGCCATGGGAGTCAAGGTCTCCAGTGGTACCAGTCGTTCAAGGGGGAGCTCACGGGTCTCCTGCTGGCGATCTGGGACGACGTGAACGGGAACGACACACTCGACGCAGCACCCGCCGACACGGGTCTCCTGCCGCGGATCGTGGCTCAGGAGACCGGCAAGATCCTGGACGTGGGTGACACGCTGTTCACGGTCGCCGAGGGGATCTTGTGGAACGCTCAGCTCGCGTGGACCGACGATGCACCGTGGTTCGCGGACGGCACGGTCACGTGGGACGAGTCGGGAACGACGGTCGGGGTGCACTTTAGCGCGCATCCCACGAGTGGAAACGGGGTGCACAATCCACCGTTCCTGAAGGCGCTGCTGACGGCGTCCCTCGCGCACGGAGCGTCGGTGTACAATGTGGCACCGCCGGCCGGGCTCAACCTGAAGTTCTTGGAGGAGCTTCGAGCGCGGAAGCGCTGATTCCGGACGGTAGGTCCCGCCGAGCGCTGGCTCCGCGCCTCTCAGCAAGGGGGGTCGGAGCCGGTTGCATGCGGGGACGGTGCTTACGAACTTGGGCTTTCCATCTATGCACTTGATCGGATTGCGTCCACGGGCGACGTCGTGACAGTGGCGAAGCGAGTGGAAGCCAGGTGGCTCACGGGATTGAGCAATCTCTTGCTGGCGGGCGTACTTGTGCTCATCGCCGCCGGGGCTGCAATCAGCGTCGCTCTGTACGTGAGGCCCACGCCGCGGCTCAAGATGCCCGAGACGGAGCCCGTGCTTCGAGTGGTGCGGGCGGCCGATCTCCCCGTGGGGGCCAGCCGGGTCGCGAACTGGGGTGAGCGCACGGTCCTCCTGGTGCGGACGGGTGATGAGGAGTTTCACGCGGTGGAAGGCGTTTCTCCTTACGACGGATGCGTCCTCAGGTGGGATCCAGAAGCCATGCGCGTCGTCTCGCCGTGCCGCTACCAGGTTTACGACTTGAGGGGCAACGTAGTGGCCGGCCTCTCTACCGCTCCGCTCAGGCGCTACCGCGTCTCACTCCGTGGCGGGTGGATCTACGTGTCGGAGACGTGATGGAGGTCCGGATGAGCAGGGCACTGGTGCGCTGGCTGGCGCAGACCTGGGAGGATCTCAAGGAGAGTACCGACGCGAGTCTCCTCGGGATCGCGCGTTTCCTGGGGCTGCTCTATGGGCCCATCGACCGACAGCTCAGGATCGACGCCGCGTTGAGGCGGTCCCTCTCGTACCGCCTGCCGCCCCACGTCGGGTGGCGACATGCACTGGGCGGCGTCACCTATCTCCTGCTGATCGTGCTCATTGTGACCGGAGTGTTGCTGTCTCTGTACTACCGGCCGTCCGCGCAGGAGGCGTATCCGAGCATCCAGCACATCGTATCGGAGGTGTCGTTCGGGTGGCTCGTCCGCGATCTGCATGTCTGGTCGGCGAGCCTCATCGTAATCGCGGCGCTGGCGCACATGGCGCGTGTCTTCTTCGAGGCGGCATACAAGCCGCCCCGGGAGACCAACTGGCTCGTGGGACTGCTGCTGCTGGTCACCGTGCTGGCGTTCGGAGCCACGGGATACCTCTTGCCGTGGGATCAGTGGGCGTATTGGACTGTGTCGGAAGCGCTGGTGGCGCTCGAGCGGGTTCCACTGGTGGGAGGACTGCTGGTCGGTGCTCTTGCGGGCGACGAGATCGTCTCGGGCGCCACGTTGAGCCGGTACTTCGCGCTCCACGTAATCGTGCTTCCCTGGCTGGTATTTGCGCTCCTCATCTTCCACTATACGCTGTTGCGC
>JBHIEQ010000430.1:0-2206 GCA_046760725.1 Gemmatimonadales bacterium | reverse complement strand
CGGCCACGGGAGAACCAACGTCGATCTCTACGACACGTCGATTGCTGGGGACCTCGACTGCTCACCGTGCCTTCTCCTTCGCCGCCTCGGCGTTCCCAGTGTCCATGCCGCGCTTCTTGCGCAGCGACTCACCGCTGAGCTTCAGGTGATGGGCGTTGTGGACCAGCCGGTCGCAGATCGCGTCGGCCATCGTCTCGTCGCCAATGAAGGAGTGCCAGTGCTGCGGCGCCAACTGGCTCGTGATGATCGTTGAGCTCGCCGAATAACGGTCCTCGAGGATCTCGCGCAGGTCGCGGCGTTCGTTCTCGTCCAGTGGGGCACACCCGAGATCGTCGATGATGAGGACCCGCATCTTGGCGAGCTTCTGAAGCATGCGCGGGTAACTGCCGTCCACCCGCGCCCGGTAGAGATCGCCGAAGAGGCGCGGCGCCCGCGTGTAGAGCACACGGTAGCCCTCCCGACACGCCTTCTCACCGAGCGCGCACGGGAGCCACGTCTTCCCGATGCCCGTCGGCCCGGTGATGATCACGTTCTGGCACGCGGCGATCCACCGACACGTGATCAGCTCTCGCATCTTCGACTTCTGAAGACCGCGTGGATGCTGGTAGTCGATGTCCTCCACCGTAGCCGCCACGGGAAAGTGCGCCTGACGCAGACGGTTCGTCAAGCGACGGTTCTCACGCGCCGTCCACTCCGCCTCAACCAGCAACCCCAAAAGCTCTGTCGGGTCACCGTCGTGGTCGCTGCTCTCAAGCCACGATTCCAAGGCGCGGAGCATCCCGTGAAGCTTCATCTCGGAGAGCTTGTCTTTGGTCTGTTGAAGTAGCATCGGTACCCTCTCAACATGTTATCAATCGGTTATCAGTTGTAGCTGTAGTAGCTGCTCCCCCGAAGGTTCTCGTGAACCGGAAGCTTCCGGTCAGAGCGCTCCGGGAGAGGCTGATCCTCGAGTTTGTTCCTGAGGATCGAATTCACCGACCGGTAGGTGCAGCTCCCACACAGGACGGCCCTCAGGCAGGCCTTTTCGAGACGCTCGTTGCCGTGACGCTTGCCGAGCCGCAGGATCCCCAGGCAGGCACGGTACCCTTGCTCCGGATGCGGACGGGAAGCCAGGATCTCAGTCACGAGCTGCGCTGTGGAAGGCCCCACACTCTCGGCCCACTTCACGATACGCGACGGCGTCCATTCCGCGTGTTCACGGTGCGAACGCGGCATGTGCTCCTTCTCCGTCACGTGGACGTAGTGCTTGGAGGCTCGTGGATGGGTGGCGATGCGGCGCCCCTGGAAGAAGATCTCCACCGTGCGGAGCGTCGCCCGCACGTCGACCTTCTTGTGGGCGTAGCGGTAGGGAACGCTGTAGTAGGTTTTCTCGAACTCAACATGATAATCGAGATTGACACGCGCACCGATTTTCCACCAGGCCGGCTCGAAGGGTCGCGCCGGAAGCGGCTTCAATGCCGGCCGGTCGAGGGTCTCGAAGAGTTCCTTGCGCGAACGGCCGAGCCGGCGAATCACTCTGCTGTTGAGCTTCTCGAGGAGCGGCCGAATGGCAGCGTTGATCTCCGCGATACTGAAGAAGGTCTCGTTGCGAAGTACCGCGATGATCCAACGCTGGGCGAGGAGCACTCCGACTTCGACCTTCGCCTTGTCGCGCGCCTTGCGCGGCCGCGCCGGCAGGATGCACGTGTCGAAGTGTCTCGCCAGGTCTTCAAAGACGGCCTGCAGCTGGGGATCGTAACGACACGGCTTCCGCACCACCGCCCGCGGCTGATCCGGGACGACGAGCGCAGGAACGCCGCCGAGAAACTCGAACGCATGGGCAACGCACGTAACCCATGCCGCCGACGTCTGCGAATCGGTGGCCTCGGCGTACGTGTAGTTACTCGCTCCCATGACCGCCACGAAAAGCTGCGCCTCCTTCACCTCGCCGGTGGTCCGATCGATCATCGGGATACCGTCGCCCGAGGAATCAGCGAACAGCTTCTCTCCCGCTTTGTGTTCGTGGTGCATCCACACGGCGGGGAGGCCCTTGGACCACTGGCGGTAGCGCTCGCAGAACCGCGTGTACGCGTACCCCTCAGGATGCTCGCTCTTGTACTCCTCCCACAGCAGCTCGAGCGTCACATGTTTGCGCTCGAGCTCGGTATGGACACGCTGCCAATCGGGGAGCGGTCGCGGCCCTGCCGGCGGCTCCCATCGAGTGAAG
>JBHIEQ010000429.1:0-2211 GCA_046760725.1 Gemmatimonadales bacterium | reverse complement strand
GCCGGTCCCCTGATCGACCGGAACACCAACGACGCCAACCCCACCGTGTCGGCCCGGATCTCGAGCCCCACCTGCGACTCGTGGAACTCGAGCCGCGTGATGATCTGCCTGCCGGTGACGTTGAACACGCCCGCCGGCTGGTCCGGCGTCGAGATCACCGGCATACCCTGCACCGTGGAGTCGCCCTCGAAGACGAGCCGCTTGGAGGTCGTGATCGGCTCGTTGTAGTGCCCCAGCGCGATCGAGATCGTGTCGTCGTCTTGGGCGGCGGCGAGCGCCTGCGCTATCGTAGCGAACGGATGGCTGTCGCTCCCGTTCTCACTGTCGTTGCTCTGTGCGGTGGCGGGATCCACGCGCCAGCGGTGCCTGGGGCCGACGGTGACTACGGCTGTGTCGGTGATACCCGGTGCCGCGGCCGCGACCAGTGTCGCCGAGCCGAGCCCTACCGCAGTCACGTTGCCTACGGAGTCAACCGTGGCCACGCCCGCATCGGTGGATGACCACGCGAGGTTCAAGCCGCCTATCAGGTTCCCCGCCGTGTCTCTCACCTCCGCCCGCGCGGCCACCACGTCACCCGTCGCCATGGCAAGCGTATCGGTGTCGATCACGACCGTTCCCGGGAGACCCTGCGAACACGCCCCGCTCCCGAACTGTCCGATGGGGAACGCCGTGACGTCCAATCCCACCACGTAGCTGAGGATGATGAGCGCGTCACGCGTGTCCACCACCCCGTCACCGTCAGCGTCGCCGGCAGACGTGTCCGAAACCGCCAAACCCACCGCGTGCATGGCGACGATCTGAGCATCAAGCGCCTGGATCGCGTTGTTGTCGTCCAGATCGCCGATCCAATAACCTGGACAGAACGTGAGCGCCGTCGTCGAAAGGAACGGCAGGAGATCCCCGAAAGTCCCCGCCGCGGTCATGTCATCGAAGCTCACCGAGATCGCACTCGAGTTCGCTGTGGTGACAATCTCGAGCGTCACCTCTCCGAGCGTGGTTATGCCGCCGGCACCGGTCGCGTTGGCGCCCGCGAAGCGCACGATGCCGGAAGCCGAGGAGTCGGTGTTGAATACCGCCGACGCGAAGGATCCGCTGGAGGAACCGACGAAACTGAGAACGCTGGGATCCCAAAGCAGGCGGGCTTCATACGCGCCGAGCAGCAGGCCTCCGGCGTTCGTCATATCGACCTTGACCGGCACCGTGATCCGGTCTCCCACGTCGGTCGCGATCTGGGTCGCCGTCGGTCCGGCGACGACCGTCTGCGACGCTAGCGGGCGTACGGCGGGTACCACGACCAGGACGGTCGCTACGACGTTCCGGATCGCGCGGCGCACGGAGCTCACTTCAGACGCAGGTTCGCGTCGTCCGCTACCGCGCCGCCCGCTGGAAAAACACCTGCTCGGCTTGATCCAGATCGGGCTTGAGATTCCTGAGCGTCAGCGCCTCGGACATCTCCTCCATCTCGAAGCCGAGCCCGTCCACGAACGGCGTCCTTCTCACGCGGAACATCGCCGCATAAAGGGTGAGATCCTCGAACCCGCGGGCAGCAGCTCCCGCGAATCTGATCTCACCGGTATCGGCATCGTTCGGGTTGGACACCCGGAGGCCGTCGTTGAGGTTGACCTCGTCCCGGTAGACCAGAAGCTCGGGATCGAAGCGCAGCCTCCCCGTGTAGCTCCCCAGTTTCGCCTCCGAGTCGGTGCCGAACTGGACCTTTACCGCAATCCGCACGACGTCGCCCGGCTCAGCTCCCTCGTTGTCCACCTGCAAGTAGGCCTGGACGCCGGTCACGGGCGGTGTAGGCTCGCCCGGCGCATCCGACCTCAGGGGATCGTCGTTGCAGGCGGCGAGCCCCGTGACTGTAGCCGCTAGTACTATGTATCGGACCGATCGCATATGCTCCTCCAGCGGAGTTACTGCCCAACCGTGACGAACCCGCTCGTCACGGTCACCCGACTAATGAGATTCGTGAAAGTTTGAGCCGCGGACACCTCGCTAATCAACAGCGTCGCCGCCGTCGTGCCCTGGGCCGCAGCCACGAACCGCACCCTCCCCACCACTACCTGACCGCCCACACCGGTCGCGTCGGCGGAACCGAACCGGAGCTCGCCCGTCGACGCGTTGTTGTCGTTCACCGTGGCCGCCGCGAAGTCGGCCGCCTGTACATCAACGTACGTCAAGACCGACGGATCCCACGTCATGGTCGCGTTA
>JBHIEQ010000428.1:0-2217 GCA_046760725.1 Gemmatimonadales bacterium | reverse complement strand
GGGAAGAACGCGAAGAAGCGAGCCGTCGTGGCGGTCGCCCGGAAGCTGGCCGTCCTCCTCCACCGCCTCTGGCTCACGGGGGAGGTCTACGAGCCGCTCCATAGCCCGACCGAGCAGGAGAATGCCGTGGCCTGAGCGGACCCGGTACGGAAACCACGGAGAACGGTGGGAAGCCGAAGTTCGATTGCCCCGATACGCCCCGTCCGGGCGACTGCGCGCGTGTCCCCGGCCCCGAAAGGGAGACCGATGTCAAGATTGCAGCGCCCGCGCGGGGTCGGACCCCAACGTGCAGCGGGCCCCGAGTCGGCCCACACCGACTGCGAATGGAAGCGAGGCGAACCGGGGCTTCGAACTTCACGGCCCCCACGTGGGCCTTGCGGAAATGGCCTTTCTCATGGAAGGGATACGGCCCCGACACTGCTAGGGTGTATCGGTACGATGCACGTACCGGTACGGTGTCGATCACTCCTCACCACGGTGTCTTCTTTTCGCCTGACAAGATGTATTACTTCGACGCTTCGAGGGAAGAGGGAGGATTCAGACTGTTTCGCGCCGAGAACGATCAAGACGTGACCGAGGGGCTAGAGCTCTCTCCGGAACAGGTCATGTACGGGCCCGTCGGAGGGTGGATGCCCGGCGAGGACCACGTTCTGGTTTTTCGTGAGTACGTGGCCAAGCCGACCCAGCCGGAGAGGCCCCCTGGGCGTGGAATAGTGCCGGCACGACCGAGTGGTTCGCGTAACCCTAGCCGCGTCGGTGAACGGCCCCTAGCGAGATGGAATGTCGCGATAGATGCGGCCACGGGCGAAGTGGTCTACCGGTTTCAGGGAGCCGTAGAAGCTTTGCGCACGAATGTATCCGCCCTTCCAGTGGAGCGGAACGGCAGAGTGGAACTCGTCGGGCTACGATAGGTCCTTGGGAAGGACTCGGCAGGCGCAGAGAACGCCCTAAGAGAACTGGCGTGGTCTTGTTCACTTGAGAGCGCGAGCCGGCTGGCAACATCGTCTCTTTGAGTGTGGGGAGGTTCCGTGTACAGCACTTAACCTGACACGTGGAAGGCTGGGTGAGACATTATGACGGTGACAGCCCGAGAATCGTCATCTTCGGGGCGGTCTAGCAGAAACACGCCCAAGGAAGCCCTTATGGTTTGTCTTGTCGTCAGTGGCCTTGAGCTGACCCCCAAAGTTGATCCAGCTATTGTGGGACACCGGAGCTTCTCAGAGTGGCGAGGTGGTCCTCGCTCGGTGAATGATTCCCCGCATACTCGGCGGGGGTGAGACCGCCCAGAGAGCTGTGCGGCCGCACGCTGTTGTAGTCGATCCTCCAGCCTTCGATCGTTCTTCTCGCATCCGCCAGGGAGAGGAACCAGTGAAGGTTCAGGCACTCATCCCGCAGCGTCCCGTTGAAGCTCTCGATGAAGCAGTTCTGCACCGGCTTCCCCGGCTGGATATAGTCGATCTTGATCCCGCGGGCGTAGGCCCAGGCATCGAAGGCCCGGCTTGTGAACTCCGAGCCGTTGTCGGTCACGATGATCGGAGCCAGTCCGCGCTCTTCCCGAAGCCGCTCCAGGACCTCGATCACCCGCAGCGCCGGGATCGAGTGGGCAACATGGATCGCCAAGCACTCCCGACTGAACTCGTCCACGATCGTCAGACAGCGAAACGTCCGGCCCGAGCTCAGCGTGTCCGACATGAAGTCCATGCTCCAGCGCTCGTTGGGTCCACCCAGCGGCTGTCGAACAGGCCGCGGGACCTGGCTCCGACGCCGCTTGCCACGGCGCCGCACCGCGAGCCCCTCGTCCCGGTACAGCCGCTGCACCCGTTTGCGATTCACCGGCCAGCCCTCCCGGCGAAGCAGAGTGTGAATCGTCCGGTAGCCCCAGCGCGGTCGCTGGCCCGCGAGGTCCCGGATCCGGGCCCGCAACACCTCCTGAGGCTCCCGCACACTGCGGTAGCGGATCGTCGAGCGCGGAAAGCCCGTGAAGCGAATCGCTCGACGCTCGGAGACTCCCGCCGCGGCCTGGACTCTCTCGACGACCCGGCGCCGCTCCCTGGCCGTCACGATTTGTTTCCCAGGAGGTCCTTCAACACCTGGAGGTTCAGCGCTTGATCCGCCACGATCCGCTTCAGCCTCCGGTTCTCCTCCTCAAGCTGCTTCAGGCGGCGGGCATCGCTCACGTCCATCCCGCCGTACTTCTTGCGCCAGCGGTAGAACGTA
>JBHIEQ010000427.1:0-2218 GCA_046760725.1 Gemmatimonadales bacterium | reverse complement strand
GGGGCGGCCTGTTTCATGCCGGGATTCATCCCACGATCGCGGGTGTAATACTTGGTTTGGCGGTGCCGGTGCACCCGTGGGTCGGAGGCAGAGGATTCATCGAGGTGGCGCAGGGGGCTCTCGCTGACTTCGAGACCCGCGTGGAGGCCGACGATCCTGACGAGGAGCTGGTAGAGCCGCTGAACCGGATTGCCGCGGCTCAGCGCGAAGCGGTGTCGCCGGCGTTCCGAGGGGAGATTCTGCTGCACCCGTGGGTTGCGTACGGCGTGATGCCACTGTTTGCGCTCGCCAACGCGGGCGTGAACATCGGCGGACTCGACTTTGGTGAGGCCGGGGCGGCAGCCGTGTTCGTGGGCGCGTCCGTCGGCCTCCTCGTGGGTAAGCCCACGGGTGTGCTGCTGGCAAGTTGGCTCTCTGTTAGGGCCGGGCTGTGTGTGCTACCGCGCGGCGTCTCTTGGGGCGGGATGTTCGTAGTTGGGGCGGCCGGTGGGATCGGCTTCACGATGGCGATATTCATTTCCGAGCTGGCGTTCACCGACTCGTCGCTCCTCGCGATGTCGAAGCTCGGCGTCCTGGCCGCCACGGTCCTCGCGGGCGGGACCGCGCTGGTGGCCGGGCGGGCGCTGCTTCCCCGGGAGCAGCCCACGGATGTCGCGAGGATTACGGACAGCGCAGCCGAATCGAGCACGGCCCTCTGGGCGGCGGTGCGTCAGTTACGGAAGAGCATCCAGGCCCGGCGGCCGAGCATGATCGACTGACGAGCGGGCGGCGGGGCTGACGTCGCGGATCTCCGTCGCCCGCCTGTCATGGCGCACCTTCCTTACCCTCTCGACCCGCGCCGGGGATGTCGGTGCGGACGGCCGACCGGCATCAGTCCCAGCGGTCGCTGGGCGTTCGGCAATCCGAGCACCGCCGTCACCCGGTCATCCTGAAACGCGCCCACGAACGTCGTGCCGAGTTCCAGCGCGGCAGCCTGCAGATAAATGTTCTGTGCCGCATGTCCGACCTCCATGTGCACGTACCGGCGGCCGCGGTCGCCGTACTTGACCGTCGTGCGTTCGTAAAGGGCGGCCAAAACCAGGATCACGGCGGCGTCCCGCATCCACTCTTGCCGGAGAGCAGCGTCCGACAATGCCGCGCGGCGATCTCCGGCAGCGAGCCTCGCGATGCGGTGGCCATACGGCTCGTAGCGATACGCGCCTGCGGCCAGCCGCTCTACGTTGCCGACGACCACATAGAGTTCGAGCGGGTAGAGCGCACCGGCCGAGGGAGTGGTTCTGCCTCCGTCTCCGCGGTTCAGACCCTGAGCGGCCCAGAGCAGCTGCGAGACTTCGGTCAGCGTGAGAGGTTCGCTCGAGAACTCCCGGACAGATCGGCGTGCCGCGAGCGCCGCCTCGAGCGACATGCGGCCGACCCGCTGCGGTGATGGCAGGGAAACGAGTTCGCGCTCCTGTTGCGCCACGAGCGTCCATCCAATGAAGGCGATTTGCCGCAGCCGAATAGCGGGGATCACTGCTTGCGCCCTTTCTCTCCTTCCCCGCTTCCCGCGGGCCGTGCACTCAAGACGCGATAATCGGGTGGTCCGTTCCTTCGTTCTCTTCCCGCTCCATCTCGCGGAGCAGACAATTGACCGTCTGCTGCACGAGGACCCCCACTTCGACCCCGCGCCGCCGCGCTTCTCCCTCGTACGCGTCGTAGGTCTTGTCGCTGAGCTCGGCCCAGACCCGGATCTTCTTCATGTATCGACTCCTCGCTCGCCGGCCGTCAGGCGACGGGTACGGCCTTGTGCCCGTAGCAGAGAATGCCGCTCTTGCCTTCCTTCCTGATGCGCCGAAACTCGAGCGTCACCTCCATGCCGGGCTTCACATCGGCGGGGTCGCAGTCCGTGACCTGCACCATCAACCTCGCCCCCTCCGGCGTCTCCACGATCGCCATCGCGTAGGGTGCCTCCATCTCGAAATCGGCGGGCGGTACGCGTATCACCGTTGACGTAATGACTTTGCCCCGTCGTGAAAGAAGGATCTGGAGCCAGGACACGGATCCGCACGACGGGCAGACGCGCCGCGCCGGGTACACCACTTTGCCGCAGTCGCGACACTCCGCTCCCTCGAGCCGGTAGCGACTCGGGATCTCTCGCCAATACCTCGGACTCGGCATGATCACACCCTCTGGAAGATGTGGACGACGGAGCTGGCGCCGGATCCGCCCATGTTCTGCG
>JBHIEQ010000426.1:0-2248 GCA_046760725.1 Gemmatimonadales bacterium | reverse complement strand
CCACACCGGCGTGCTGCCGGACCAAATCGACGTACGCGACCCGGGGCCACGGCGCGGTGAAGTCGAACCGCTTGCCGAACCGCTCGACGACGGCCGAGCCGGAGACCTCCACGACCAGACTATGAACCAGCTCCTCGACCAGCTCCATCATGCGGCCGTAGTCGGCGTAGGCCTCGTAAAACTCCAGCATCGTGAACTCGGGATTATGAAACCGGTCGATGCCCTCGTTGCGAAAGTCCTTCCCTATCTCATATACCCGCTCCATCCCGCCAATGATGCATCGCTTGAGATACAGCTCCGTCGCGATCCGCAAGTAGAACCGCGCATCAAGAGCCCGGTAGTGGGTCGTGAAGGGCCTCGCGAGCGCGCCGCCGTACACCGGCTGGAGCACGGGCGTTTCGACCTCCACGTATCCCCGCTGGTCGAGGAAGCGACGCAGGTACGCGATCACGCGCGCCCTGAGAAGGAACGTGTCCCTTCGATCGGGATGCACCGCCAGATCCACGTAGCGCTGGCGATAGCGGCGCTCCCGGTCGGACAGCACGCCGTGCTGCTCACCGCGCGCGTCCTCCTTGCCCAGCGGCAGAGGCCTGAGGGCCTTTGCGAGCAACTTGAGCTCAGTCGCTCGCAGGGTTACCTCGCCCGTCTTGGTCTCGAACATGCCCCCCGCCACGCCTACGTGGTCGCCGAGATCCAAGAGCTTGGCCAGACGATACGTGGCCTCACCCAGCTCGTCCCAGCGGAAATAGAGCTGCACCCTACCGCTCTGATCGGCGAGGTGGGCGAAGATCGTCTTGCCGTGGCCCCTGAGCGCCACGAGGCGCCCTGCCACGCGGACGGTGACACCCTCGCCGGCCCGATAGGAAGCGACTGCCTCGCTCGCCGTGTGAGTGCGATCGAATGCGTATGCGAACGGCTCGATACCCAGCTCGCGCAACGCGTCGAGCTTCTGGCGGCGGGCCTCCTCGACGAAAGAGCGCGGCGCTACCGTCACGCCGCGCGACCCCCGAAGCGCTTGAGATAGGTCTCGATGAACAGATCCAGGTCGCCGTCCATCACCGAGTGAACGTCGGACACCTTGAGCTCGGTGCGATGGTCGTTGACCATGGTGTAGGGCTGGAATACGTAGGACCTGATCTGATTGCCCCAACTGATGTCCGTCTTGGTCGCCTCGACTGCGGCCTTCTCCCTCTCCCTCTCCTCCAGCGCCCGCTGGTAGAGCGCCGCCTTGAGCATCTTGAGGGCCGTTGCACGGTTCTTGTGCTGGCTACGCTCCTGCTGACAGGAGACCGTGATGCCCGTGGGAACGTGCCGCAGCCTCACGGCCGAAGAGGTCTTGTTGACGTGCTGCCCTCCCGCTCCCGAGGCCCGGAAGACCTCCATCTCGATGTCCTCGTCCCGCAAGTCGATCTCCACCGTCTCATCAACCACGGGATAGACGAACACCGAGGCGAAGGACGTGTGGCGCCGCGCCTGGGAATCGAACGGCGAGATGCGGACCAGCCGGTGGACGCCCTTCTCGGCCTTGAGGTAGCCATAGGCGTAGTCGCCGGAAATCTCCATCGCCACCGACTTGATTCCCGCCTCTTCCCCCGCCAAGAGATCCAGCACCTTCACCCCGTAGCCCCGGCGCTCGGCCCAGCGCGTGTACATGCGCATGAGCATCTCCGCCCAGTCCTGAGACTCAGTCCCACCGGCCCCGGGATGAATAGTGAGCAAGGCATCGCGCCGATCGTCCGGTCCCTGGAGCATGTTCTGCAGCTCGAGCCGCTCCAGCTCCACCCGCAGCTTCCCCGCCTCCTCCTCGAGACCGCGCACCAGTTCCCCGTCGGGCTCTTCCCGCACGAGTTCCACGAGCTCGAGTGCCTCTTGCGTACGACGGGCGAGATCTGCGTAGGGCTCCGTCCAGCGCTTTAGCTTGCGGATCTCCTCCACTGCGCCGCGGGAGCGCTCGGGGTCGTCCCAAAACCCCGGCTCCGTCATTGACCGTTCGAGATCGGCTAAGTGTACCTGCTTGCAAAGATGGCCTCGGAGTTCGTCGAGTCGGTTCCTGATCTCGGTCAATTGATCGAACACGGCGTCGGCCATCTGGACTCCAGAAGCTGTCGGTGTTGGTACAACTTGAGCCGCCTCCCCACCGGGGCTGACGGCTCAGCTCTCGCGCAAATTTAAGCGGCAGAGGAGGTTATGGAAAGGGTGTCAGGCTAGAAGATCTGCTGACCTCCCGCGAGAATCTCGTTCAGCGCCT
>JBHIEQ010000425.1:0-2248 GCA_046760725.1 Gemmatimonadales bacterium | reverse complement strand
CATCGTACGTGGAGAAGGTGAGCTTTGGACGTCAACTATCTGACCATGGATGCCGTCCGATCGGAGCGAACGGCTTCACGCGGCATCACATACCTCCGGTCCGACGTGAGACAGGGAGCGCTAGACGCGAGGTGATACGACCAAGCGATTTCAAGCTTGCCGCCATACAGGCGACACCGGTCTTTCTCGACCTCGAGAAGACTGTTGACAAGGCGTGCGGATTGATCGAGCAGGCGGCGGGAGCGGGCGCCGCACTGGCCGTGTTTCCCGAGGCGTTCCTTTCCGCGTACCCGGTCTGGGTCTGGTTCATTCCACCCGGCCGCACTCACCCGCTGCGCGAGCTGTACGCCGAACTTCACGCGAACTCGATCAGCATACCGGGTGCCGAAGTGGCGAGGCTAGGTGAATATCTCGCTCAGATCGAGGGCTGGCTGAATCCCGGTCTCTCGCTCATCGTGGATCCCGACGGAAAGATCGTGGCGGGGCCGGTCTCGCAAGAGGAAACGATCATCTACGCCGAGGTTCGGCCGGACCAGCTGGTCGGGCCCAGGTGGCAGCTCGACGTCGCTGGGCATTACGGGCGTCCGGACGTGTTCGAGTTGCGGATCCACCGCAAGCCGAGATCTCTTGCTCAGGTCGTCTCCCAACCGGACGAGGGAGGCGACGAGGAGAGCTAGAGGAGGTCGGTGATGGTCTCATACGAGTACGCGGAGAAAGGCGCGACACTCACGATCGCGCAGCTCTTCGAGTTCTGCGCGGGGCACATCTCCGATATGCTGCTCGTGTTCGACGGTCGGGAAGACACCCGAGCGTCACTTCCATGGGTACGGTCCCTCCATGATTACACCATTCTTAGCCTCGAGCAGTAACTCGATGAAGCGCTGCCACGACTCCCAGCTCGTGGTCCTCCGATACACCGCATTAGTCTTGTGCGCGATCACCAGATCCACCGCGGGCATCACGGTGATCCACTGCCCCCACGCCCCGCGCGCGGTATATGCATCCTCAAAGGGACCGATCGCCCGCGGACCGTCCCACACCCACCACATGTAGCCGTAGCCAAGGTATCCGTCTCTCAATCTCGCCGGGTTCATCTCGTCCAAGGGAGTAACGACGCTGGAGATGCGGCGCACCCAGTCCCGAGAGATGATCTGGCGTCCGTCCCATCTCCCCTCGCGCAGCATGAGGTAACCGATTCGCGCCATGTCCCTGGTCGAGAGCCACATGTGATACGCGGGGTTCCGCGAGACCTCCAGGTTGCCGCTCTTGCGTTGTGCCGAGCGATCCCAGTCTTGAAACTCGAGCGGAATGGCGAGCTGCTCCTGCAATGCATCGTAGATGTTCACCCCCGTCTCTTGCTCGAACACCGCCCCGGCGGCGTTGAAATCCCAGTTGCTATACAGCATGTACGTTCCCGGGCGCTGGGATCCCCGTTCCGGGGCGTCGGCCAGATTGTCACCGGGATTGGACGCCGGATGGTAAACGCCTGAGCGTGCAGTAATGAGATGGTGCACGGTAGCTTGCTTCTCGATGTCCAGCAGGCCGCCGACGTCGTCCATTCCCAACTCGTCCAGGGTCTTCTCCAAGTCGATCGTCCCGTCTTCGACATACTTCCCGTAGAGCATGGCCAAGATGCTCTTGCGCACCGACGCGACGTAGGAGAGATCCTCGACGTCGCCGAACTCGAACACCACGCGACCACGATCTACGACGATTAGACCCGTGGTGTTCGAGCTGTCGCGTACGTACCCCCAGGCACCCCGGAGCCCGGCAGCCGACCAACCGTACGCCTCGAGCGCCCCAGGATCCGGCCACACGTACTCCCATTCCCCTCCTGGGTAAACCGTATCCTGCGCCGCTCGGGCAATCGCCGGCCCGGCAGCTACCGCGACACACAGCGCCAGAATGACCGCGGCACGGACGGCCGTCATGCTTGAGCCGGCCGGAGCACGTAAACAGCGAATGTCGGCAATCGAGATGACTCGCATGAAACACCCTCAGTCGAACAGTGGATCGTCTCGCCTACACTCCCCGCTCGAACGTGCCCCACAACCCTCGCATCACATCACTGATCTCTCCCACGGTGGCCCGGGCACGAACTGCTTCCATGATGGGCTCGATCAGCTGCCCGCCGCCGGCCGCTGCCTCGTGGAGCCGCGCGAGAGCCGCCTCACAGGCCACCGAATCGCGCGAGGATCGCGCGGCCTCGAGCCGGGCCTTCTGCTCCGCCGCGAGCCGCGAGTAGTCG
>JBHIEQ010000424.1:0-2250 GCA_046760725.1 Gemmatimonadales bacterium | reverse complement strand
GGAATCGGCTCTTTTCGGCGGGATCGTTGTCTTCTTCGTGCGGGGCGATCTTGCCGAGGGATGGATGGTGGCTGCGGTCACGACGACGGTCGTCGCACTCGCGGCGGGCCTCATCGTGTCGTATGCACGCGCGCGCGCCGAGGGACTGGGGCTCGAGTGCAGGGTCGGGATAGCGCAGCGTGCCGAACGTGTCCTGGGACTGGGTGTGCCCACGCTGTTTTTCGGTGCCGGCCCGCAGGGCATGTTACTGTTGGCGGTAGTGGCCGTCTTGGCTGCGGTCGCGGTGATCACGGTGGTGCAGCGGATGCTCCACGTGCGTAATGCGGTGCGTGAGATACCGAGGCGCACAGAGGCGCGCTGGAAGGTGGCTGCAATGGCCTCGGAGTCCTCACATGAGGGGCATGGCGGTGAGTGATATGACCAAGAGGGAAGTGGCGCCGGCTGATGGCAAGCTGGGTGTGATGCTGGTGGGGTTGGGGGCGGTGGCGACCACGTTCGTGGCGGGTGTGGAGAACGTCCGGCGCGGGCGCGCACGGCCGATAGGATCGCTGACCCAGATGGCTACTATTCGGCTGGGCAAGCGCACGGACAGGCGATCGCCTCTCATTCGGGAGTTCGTGCCGCTCGCCGATCTGGAGAACCTGGTGTTCTTTGCCTGGGATCCCATTGCGGACGATGCGTACGATTCGTGCAAGGTCGCCGGAGTGTTGGACTACCCGCACGTGGAGCCGATCGCCGATTTCCTCAAGTCATTGAAGCCGGCTCCCGCGGTGTTCGACCGCCGCTACGTCAAGCGGTTGGACGGTCCCAACGTGAAGACGGGCAAGACCAAACGTGATCTAGCCGAGCAGCTTCGCGACGATATCCGTGGGTTCAAGGAGCGGAGCGGGTGCGATCGGCTGGTGGTGGTGTGGTGCGCATCGACGGAAGTATTCATGGCGCCCGGCCCGGCGCATGAGTCCGTCGCGGCGTTCGAGGAAGCGATGGACTGTAATGATCCGTCGATAGCACCCTCGATGCTGTATGCGTGGGCCAGTATCATGGAGGGTGTGCCGTTCGCCAACGGCGCGCCGAATCTCACGGTCGATGCGCCTGCCTTGCGCCTGCTTGCTGAAGACAAGGGTGTTCCCATAGCGGGTAAGGACTTCAAGACGGGACAGACGCTGGTAAAGACCGTGCTTGCGCCGATGTTCAAGGCGCGCATGCTCGGCCTGTCGGGCTGGTACTCGACGAACATACTGGGCAACCGGGATGGAGAAGTGCTGGACGATCCGGAGTCGTTCAAGACCAAAGAGGAATCGAAGCTGGGCGTGCTCGAGCACATTCTCCAGCCGTCGCTCTACCCTGACCTGTACGGCGACATCTATCACAAGGTCCGCATCAACTACTACCCGCCTCGGGGTGACAACAAGGAGGGATGGGACAACATCGATTTCTTCGGGTGGTTGGGTTACCCGATGCAGATCAAGGTGGACTTCCTGTGCCGCGATTCCATTCTCGCCGCCCCGATCGTGCTGGATCTGGCCCTGTTCATGGATCTGGCGCAACGAGCCGGTCTGTCGGGTATCCAGGAATGGCTCTCGTTCTACTTCAAGAGTCCGATGGCGGCACCCGACCTGACGCCCGAGAACGACCTCTTCATCCAGCAGACGAAGCTGAAGAACACGCTCCGCTGGCTCATGGGTGAAGAGCAGATTACCCACCTCGGCGTGGAGTACTACGAGTACGAACAGGTGTGAGCGACCCGGCTGACATCGTCGTCATCGTCCTCGGTACCGCGCTGATCGCGTGGGAACTCTGGTACTTTCTGCGGCCCCGCAGGCGCGGCCCGGCAGCCGCCCCGAAAGAGGGCGTCCAGGAAGTGCGGGTGATAGTCACGGGTGGCTACGAGCCCGACACCATATTCGTGGAAGTCGGGCGGCCCGTGCGGCTACTGTTCTACCGTGACGAGACAGCAGACCGCTCCGAGCGAGTGGTGTTCGAGCGTCTCGGCGTCAACCGGGAGCTCCCCACCTTTGAGACCACACCGGTGGTTTTCACGCCCACCGAGCCCGGTGACTACCCGTTTCGTTGCGGCACATCGATGCTGAAGGGCCGTGTAGTGGCGCAGGTCGGACGTGACGGCGCTCGGACTAACCTTGGCAAGGGGCACGCCAAG
This sequence comes from Gemmatimonadales bacterium, assembly GCA_046760725.1. Classification (GTDB taxonomy): domain Bacteria; phylum Gemmatimonadota; class Gemmatimonadetes; order Gemmatimonadales; family GWC2-71-9; genus JBHIEQ01. The sequence continues at coordinate 92 of JBHIEQ010000424.1, read as the reverse complement.
CATGCCTAGTACGCGAGTCAGCTTCCCAATAGAGGGCATGACGTGCAGCGCCTGCGTCGTGACGGTGCAAAAGCGTCTCGCGGAGTCGCCGG
>JBHIEQ010000423.1:0-2265 GCA_046760725.1 Gemmatimonadales bacterium | reverse complement strand
GGGGGAGGGGGAGAGCTTCCGGTGGCGAGCCTGATGTCGCTGCCACCCCTCGCCCGCCAGAGGGCAACCGCCCGTGAGCGGGAGGTGCCGCTGCCCCAGCTGCCGCTGCCTGAGCCCACGCTGCAAACTCTTCGCGACGCGACTGAGAAGACGCTGCCGCTCGACCTCGCCCAGCTAGCGCGCGTGGAAGTGGGAAGCGCGCCGACCGGCCGGGGCGAGCGCGGGGCTGGCTCGGGTACAGGGGGTGGTGCGGGAGCCGGCCGGGGAGCGGGTGCCGGAGCCGGTGTGGGGCCGGGAAGAGGTGGAGAAGGTGGCGACGTCTATCCCCCCGAGCCCAAGCAGATAGTACTTCCCCCGGAGGCGCCCCCCGCCATCAAGGGACAGGTGTTCACCGTGCGCCTGTGGATCGATGCCACCGGACGCGTTGTCAAAGTGGAGGTCGATCCGCCCATAAGGGACTCCGACTACCGCCGCAAGTTCCTCGAACGTATGTATCAGCTCGCGTTCTACCCCGCGCGTACGAGAGACGGGCGTGCCGTGAGCGCAGAGTTCGCCATTGCAGTAACGCCGTAGACATCCCACCTTCAGCGATTCGCAAACAGGGGGAAACACCGGTGCGCTGGACCCGCTTCGCGTTCGCAGTGTGGGCGCCGCTCGCCCTGAGAGGGCTCGTAAGTACTCCTGCCGCAGCGCAGGAAACTGAAGTCGCAGCCCCGGCCGCAATTCTCAACGGAGTGCCGTTCGCCGTGACCGTGAGAGCTCCCGGGGCAATCGACACACTCGAGGCCGAGCTACGCACCGCTCAGGGTATCGTGCTGCGCGTCGAGACGATCGCCCCCGCAGGGGCCGCGATCTTCCGCGACATTGTCGTCCGGCGGTCACAGGATCTCCCGCTCACCGTGGTCGTTCGAGATGAGCCCACTACGATCGATCGCCCATTTCTGCCGGGGTGGGCGAGCCTGCTGCCGCCCATCGTGGCGATCGGGCTCGCTCTGGTCTTCCATGAGGTGGTGAGCAGCCTGTTCGTTGGAGTGTGGCTCGGGTCACTGCTCCTCGCGGGCTACAATCCGTTCGCCGCGATTCTGGTTTCCATCGAGCGGTTCATCAGTCCGGCCCTGGCCGACGCGCAGCACGCGGCAATAGTGATCTTCTCGCTGCTCCTGGGCGGCATGGTGGGATTGATCAGCAGGATGGGGGGGCTCAAGGCGATCGTCGAGGCGGTGACCCCGCTGGCCACCACACCGCGACGCGCGCAGTTCGCGACGTGGCTGGCCGGCCTGGCCATTTTCTTCGACGACTACGCCAACACGCTGATCGTAGGCAACACGATGCGCCCGCTCACCGACCGGCTCCGCGTCTCGCGCGAGAAGCTGGCGTACATAGTCGATTCGACTGCCGCTCCCGTCTCCGCCATCGTGTTCATCTCCACCTGGGTGGGCTACGAGATCAGCTTGATCGACGACGGCCTGGCTGGCGCGGCATCACAGCTCGCGGGCGATCCCGCTCTGGCATCGCAACTCGCCGGGGCCTCGGCGTTCGGCGTGTTCCTGACATCGATCCCTTATCTGTTCTATCCAATCCTGGCCATCTTCACGGTCGCTCTGTTCGTTGCGACGCGACGGGATTTCGGCCCCATGCTGACAGCCGAACGACGCGCATCCTCAGGCAACGGCGTGTTTCGACCGGGAGCGCAGCTCGCGGCCGACATGGAGAGCGAGCTGGGCGAGATCCCCGACGGCGTCCCCCTGCGATGGTGGAACGGCGTGATCCCGGTCGTGATCGTGATCGTCACGGTGATCGGTGGGCTCGTCTGGACGGGCTCGAGGGGGATGGCCGAGGCCGGCCCAGAGGGCTTCAACGAGACGGTGCGCTACATGCTGGGCAACACGGATCCGTTTGCCAGCCTGCTCTGGGGATCGCTGCTCGGATGCCTCGCGGCGATCGGACTGGCGCTGGGCCAACGGATCCTGCGGCTGCCCGAGACCATAGCGGCCTGGGTGAGCGGAATGAAAGCGATGATGTTGGCCATTATCATTCTGGTCCTGGCGTGGTCGCTGGGGGGCGTCACTACCGAGCTTTCCACCGGTACCTTCCTGGCCGACCTGCTGACCGATGCGCAAGGCGCTAGTCGGATACCGCTGAGCACCCTGCCAGCTGCCGTGTTCGTCGTGTCGGCGCTCGCCGCCTTCGCTACGGGTACGTCCTGGGCCACCATGGCCATCCTGGTGCCCCTCGTGATCCCGTTGGCGGCGGCCCTGGGCGCAG
>JBHIEQ010000422.1:0-2266 GCA_046760725.1 Gemmatimonadales bacterium | reverse complement strand
GTCACCACGACGAGATCAGGCGCCGCGTTCTTCATCTCGCCGACGGCGCGCTGCACGACCCCCTCGTCATCGTAGGCTCCACTCCCCCACTCGTCCTTGCTGTCCGGAATGCCGAAGAGGAGCACACCGCCCAGCCCCAACTCGACCGCCTGCTTCGCGAGATCGCCGGTCGCACCGACGGGATGCCGCGACACGCCCGGCATGGCCTGGATGGGCTCGGGCTCCGATTCGAGCGTCACGAAGAGGGGCCAGACGAGCTGCGCCGGGTGGAGACGGGCCTCTCGCACCAGCCGCCGCAGGCTCTCGGTGCGGCGCAGGCGCCGCATACGCACGATCGGGAAGCCGCTCACGGTACCTCCCCTCCCGTCGCGGCCTCCATCGCGCCGTCGATGAGTCTCCTGGCACCGCGCCCGAGCAGCTCTTCCGCCGCCCGGGTTCCCGCGGCCCGGGGTCTGTCTGCGTCAACCGGAACTACACTCGTCATGCTTTCGGTTCCATCCACGGCATATACGGTCACACGCAAGTTCCAACGTCCGGCATGGGGGAGGCAAGTCGCCCCGATCGGCACGTTGCAGCCTGTCTCCAACCGGGCGAGTGCCGCGCGTTCGGCCTCCACCGACATGCGTACATCCTCGTCGTCCAGGGCCGCGATGATCTCGAGCGTTGCCGTGTCGAGCTCGCGCGCCTCGATCGCAAGCGCGCCCTGACCCGGGGCCGGTACCACGACCTCCGGGTCGAGGGGCACTCCGCGGTCACCCAGACCCAGCCGCTCGAGGCCCGCCATGGCGAGAACGGCGGCGTCCACGGTTCCGTCATCCACCCGGCGCAGCCGCGTGGGAACGTTGCCGCGCAAGGGAATCATGTGGAGATCGGGGCGCGCTCGGAGCACCGCGGCCCGGCGCCTGAGGCTAGCCGTTCCCACACGAGCTCCACGGGGGAGGTCTGCCAGACCGACGCGTTCACGCGTGACCAGAGCGTCGCGCCGGTCGGCTCGCTCGGGGTAGGCCGCAACCACGAGACCCGGGGGCAGATCGATCATCAAGTCCTTGAGCGAGTGCACGGCGATGTCCACGCGACGCTCGACCAACGCGGTCTCGATCTCCTTGGTGAACGTTCCCTTCACGGCAATTCCCGAGTGTCGGATACCGCCTTCATCACCGGACGTCCTGATCGTGATTATCTCGGCTGCGACCCCTCGCTCGGAAAGCAGAGAGCCCACGTGGTTCGCCTGCCACAGAGCCAGGGCGCTGCCGCGCGTGCCGATCCGTAGCACCCCGCCAGCGGCGCGTGAGCTCAGCGGTGCTTCCTGAGCCGGAAGAACAGGGAGGCGGCGTACACCAGCACGATGATCGCCGTGACGATGTACGCGGCAGTCATGAAGCCAGCGTTATCAGGGTATTCCACTTGCCGCCTCCTCGGCTTCCACGTCTCGCAGCATGCCAAGCGCGTACCTCTGCATGGTGAAGCCGACGTAGAGCGTGGTGAAGACCGCGAGCGATACCAGCAGTGTCACGAGCATCACGCCGGGCATTGACGGGGCCCCCGGCTTCGCAACCACCGGCTCCGGGTGGAGTGTACGGAACCAGTACACGGTCAGGTGGATGAACGGTACGAGCGCGATCGCGAGGATCCCAAGCACCGCCGAGTACCTCGCGCGCTGGTCGGGATCGGTGAGCGCCCCCCGCAGGACCTTGTAGCCCACGAACAGCAGGAAGATGAACAGCGTCGATGTGAGTCTTGCATCCCACGTCCACCACGTTCCCCAGATCGGCTTGCCCCAGATGGGCCCGGTGGTGAGCATCGCCACCCCGAACGCGAGGCCCACCTCCGCCGAGGCGGATGCGAGGAGATCGAGCTTACGATCACGCAGTATCAGGTACGCTAGACTCAGCAGGCCGGTGATGCCGAAGGCCAACAGGGCGGCCCACGCCACCGGTGCGTGCACGTAGAAGATCTTCTGCGCGGGCCCCTGGATGCGGTCGATCGGCGTGAAGGCGAGCGCCCATACGTACACGCCTACGAGCCCGACCATAGCCACGGCCGTCACCACCTGTCCGCGCCTGCCGAGGCGCATCGCCTTCTCGCGTCGCGTCATTCTTCCAGCGTCGCTTCGAACAAGAGGATTGACAGCGTCACGAACACAACGTCGAACAAGGCGAGCAAGCTAAGCCAACCGGAGAGCGCGCTCAAGGGACGGCCGGCCAGGATACCGGCGGTCAGACTCACCGCTCCCACGAGAGGCGGTACGAGGAACGGAAGCAGCAGG
>JBHIEQ010000421.1:0-2300 GCA_046760725.1 Gemmatimonadales bacterium | reverse complement strand
CCGGACATGATGCTCCGGATCGGTAGAGACGGCACCTTCGTGGACTATTGGCCGGCGACAGATTTTCGGCCGGCGGTGCCACCATCGGAGTTTCTCGGGCGAAACATTGCAGAGGTCATGCCGGCCGACTTCGCTCGACGGACCATGCATTACGTCGAGAGGGCGCTTGCGACTCGCGAAGTGCAGAGCTACGAGTATCAGCTCACCGTGGATACTGAGGCGCGCGATTATGAGGCTCGACTCGCCGCGCTGGGGCGAGACGAAGTTCTGGCGGTGGTCCGCGACATGACCGAACGCAAGCGTGTGGAGGAGGAACGGGCGCGCCTGGCAGCGGCGATCCACCAGGCCGGCGAGGCTGTCGTCATCGTGGATCCGGACCTGGCCACCACGTACGTCAATCCCGCCTTCGAGTCGCTCACCGGGTATACCCGTGCGGAAGTTGAGGGCCGGGACGTGCGGGTCCTGCAAGCTGTCGAGGAGGCGGAGCATTCCCAGGCGATGTGTTCGACGCTAGCCCGAGAGGAGACGTGGACGGGGAGGCTCAGTAGCAGGCGCAGCGACGGGCGGCCGTATCACGTGCATGCGGTGACATCTCCGGTGCACGACTCGGACGGGCGCTTGATCAACTATGTCTCGGTGCAGCGCGACGTGACACACGAGGTTGCGCTGGAGGAGCAACTGCGCCAGGCTCAGAAGCTCGAGGCCGTGGGCCAGCTCACCAGCGGCATCGCCCACGATCTCAACAACGTGCTGTCGGTGATTCTGGGGAACGCGGAGCTCGCGATGGGGGCGCTGGACCCTAGGCAGCGGCAGCTGCGGGAGGATCTCGCAGACATCGAGGCGGCCGCCCACCGCGGCGCGGCCATGGTAAGTAAGCTGCTCGGCTTTGCGCGGCGAGCGGAGCTCTTCATGCTGCCCACCGATCTCGGCCAGCTCGTGGCCAACCTGTCGGGAATGATGCGACAGCTCCTCCCCGAGGATATCGAAGTGATCGTGCATACGTACGAGCCGGTTGATACAGTGCGTGCCGATGGCGGGGCCGTGGAACAGATCCTGCTCAACCTGGCCACCAATGCGCGGGATGCCATGCCGGAGGGGGGAACACTACGCATCGAGGTCCGCCAGACAGCGGTTGACGAGGCGTACCGTGCTACACATCCCTGGGCCGAGCCGGGGCAGTACGTGAGCGTCGCGGTGAGCGATACTGGGTTGGGCATGGATAAGGAAACGAAGGCGAAGCTCTTCGACCCGTTCTTCACGACCAAGCCGCCGGGAGTGGGAACGGGACTGGGAATGGCGATGGTGTACGGCCTAGTCATGCAACACCAGGGCTTGGTGCATGTCTACAGCGAGGTCGGCGAGGGGACAACGGTGAGAGTCTATTTCCCCGTATTGGGCGAGGAGGCGGTGATCCGAGCGGCTGCCGAAGAGGCTCCCGTGGAGATCCGGGGAGGCAACGAGACGATCCTGCTGATTGAGGACGATCCCGCGCTGCGGCGCACGGGGAACCGCCTGCTGGCGAAGCTGGGCTACAGGGTGCTAACCGCAGCCGATGGCGAAGAAGGGCTCGTGATATATCATGCCCACCAGTCGGAGATCGACCTCATTATCTCGGATCTAGTGATGCCCAAGCTCGGTGGCCGCGGGGTGTTCGACGCGATACGGCGCAAAGGCGGGACAGTCAAGTTCCTTTTCTCGACCGGTTATTCGTCGCGAAACGCAGAGGAGCGCGGCGCCCTCGAGCCTGCGGTGCCGATTCTCCGCAAGCCGTGGACGGTGGAGCAGATGGCACGGGTGGTGCGCGACACTCTCGACGCGAGCTAGCGCGCCGTCGCTTTCCCTAACGTCAGGCACGGCTTGACTTGTGTTCCATTCGCCGAAGGAGGCTCGGGCGCCAGTCGGCCACATGGGCAGGCGCGAACGCTTGTGCAAGGCTGGGGGAGAAGAGAAGTTAGAGACCGGCGCCCGTAGCTCAGCTGGATAGAGCATCGGCCTTCTAAGCCGAGGGTCCCAGGTTCGAGTCCTGGCGGGCGCGTCCCACCTCGAGAAGTGCAGATCGGAAGAGTCCCAGAGCAATGCCCCCAACCCATCGTTCTCTAGAATCGTTGAGCCGCGCCGTGGTGCGCTGCTCGCGCTGCCCTCGGCTCGTCTCGCACCGGCAGGCCGTGGCCCGCGATAGGAAGCGTCAGTTCGCCGATTGGGACTACTGGGGCAGGCCTGTGCCTGGGTTCGGCGACCCGCACGCGCGCCTCGTGATCGTGGGTCTAGCACCCGCGGCTCACGGCGCCAATCGCACGGGG
>JBHIEQ010000420.1:0-2303 GCA_046760725.1 Gemmatimonadales bacterium | reverse complement strand
GTTCCCGTTCCGGAGCACTGGGAGCGAACGCTGTGCGGCGCGGGTCAAAGGGAGAGGAAGCCACCGCTCGTTGCGGCGGAAAAACACTCTCATGCGCTCGCCACGCTGCACCTGTGGATTGGCGGTCGTTGCGCGGGTCTCGCGTGGAGCCGTGCCGCTGTAGCCGTGTGCCGTGCACCGCGCCCGCTTGGGCGGGTGGCGCCCGTTGCGGCGGGCCAGGGGTCGGTCTGCTTTGTCCAGCAGCTCGAGGTACTTGCATGGCACATGAAGGGTCGCATCGACCAGGAGCTCGCTCGCCTCCACGTACGGCTTTCCGAACGAGATGTTCTCCGTGTGTCCGAGGAGCCAGGTCGTCGCCGCGTCCTGAAGGGTCGGGGAGTCGTCGTCGAGGTCGGCAATGCGGAGCGTTAGGCTCAGCTCACGGCAGTGGCGACCCATCCGTGAGCAGGGAGGCGGCGTGGGCATGGTGCCAGGGAAGATCTGAGATTGATGAAAAAGCGCAACCCGCGGGAGTTGATCTATCGGCGACGAGTGGCGAATATCGGATCGTGACGCGCGAGTGCTACACGCCGAGCGCCGGTGAACGGGTGGTCGGCGGGTTGTCGGTGGCCCTGGTGGTGGCAATCGTTGCGCTCTCGTGCGGGGATCGCAGCTCGGAGGCCGGGGGTGCAGCGGAGTCCACTCCGCTCGAGCTCGACACGGCGACGTCGACCGGGCTGGTGCATAAGGTTGACATGCTGCTCACCGGGGACGGCCGTTACGTCTATCGTCCCGATACGCTCAGGATCCGCCGGGGAGACGCGGTTCGATGGATCATGGTGAGCGGTCCGCCGCACAATGTGTCGTTCTACGCGGAGCGCGTACCCCGCGGGGGAGAACGGTTCCTGCGCACGGCGATGCCGCGGGAGCGTAAGATCAGCCCGTTGGGGGGCCGCGTAATGAGCGAGATCGGCGACAGCTTCGAGATCTCTTTCGCGGGGGCGCCGCTCGGAGAGTACGACTACTTCTGCGTGCCCCACGAGGTGGTGGGGATGAAGGGGGCGATAGTGGTGGAGGAACCTCCGGTGGGGTCGGGCCGTTAAGACGGCGAGTATCGGAACCGGAAGGCAAGTCGCAATGCGAACACAGACACTCGCTCTGCTCGCTCTCGTGGCGGGTGCCCAGCCGGCGCTCCGCGCGCAGCAGGCCGCCGCGAGGCTGATCGACCGGCCCGCGACGAACGAGCTGGAGATAGTCGTGGGTCCGGTGGATCTGCCGCTGCCTGCGGCCGGAGAGGCGGACGGCGCCCAGAAGGGAGCGCATTTCGCGCATCACGCGGTGAACCCGCCCATCGACACCGTGGAGGTTCCCTTCGACGCGTACCTACACGGAGCTCGCTTCGTAGTGGTGGACGGGGGCGGCACTGAGCTTCCCCCCGAAGTGCTGCATCACCTCAATCTCATCAATCCGGACAGGCGCGAGCTGTTCGCGCCGATCTCCCAGCGCCTTCTGGCTATGGGTTCCGAGACCGGCTCGCAAGCGGTCCCCGCGGGCTTGCTCGGTGTTCCGACGCCGCAGGGAACGAGGTTTGTCGTCTCGGCGATGCTCCACAACCCCACGGCTCGCGCACGGCGCAACGTGGAGCTGCACATCTACCTCAAGTACAGGAAGGCGATCGACGGCCGGCCACGCTTCGTGGGTTTCCCGTTTCAGCTCGATGTGGCGTTTCCGGCAGGCGACAAGGATCTCGATCTCCCCCCGGGCCGCTCGCAGTTCTCGTTCGAGGCGAGCCCGGCGGTGGCCGGTAAGATCCTGGTGGTACTGGGCCACCTGCACGAGCATGCAGTGGACATCGCTTTGGAGGACGTGAGCGACGGGCGGCTGATTTGGCGGGGGCTGCCCGTTTACGATGAGGGTGGGAAGCTCGCCGGCGTCACGGTCGGTAGGCTCTACGAGTCTTCGGGTGCCGCGCTCAGTCCGGAGCACACCTACCGAGTGACGGTCACGTACGACAATCCGACTCCGGACACTCTGTTCAGCGGGGGAATGGGTGTGGTAGGCGGGGTATTCGTGCCGGACGACGCGGATCGGTGGCCCGACGTGGACAAATCCAACCCGCTATATGCGCTCGATCGGCTGCACTACCTGCTGCAATTGAAGGGCCGCTATGCGGACATCGTCGATGCGGTGCCGGGAGCGGCGGAGCTCTATCCGCCTCGCCGCGGGGGAACACCTCGCAGGCACGGACACATTCACTAGCCTCGCCAGGTTCCGATCTCAGGCTCGAAACCGGCTGCCGAGCCAACCCGCCAGGCCACCCACGC
>JBHIEQ010000419.1:0-2329 GCA_046760725.1 Gemmatimonadales bacterium | reverse complement strand
CTTTCGTGGATTCTCGCAGGCATCTGTCGCGTCGAGCGCCTCCGCGAGACTCTGGTCTTCAAGGGCGGAACTGCACTGAAGAAGTGCTTTTTCGGGAGGTACCGCTTTTCGGAAGACCTTGACTTCTCGACGTTGAAAGGCGCGCCCGCGGGTAAGGCTCTCGCGGAAGCAGTCGAGGAGTCCTGCGAAGCGGCCGCAATGCTGCTGGATGAATACGCCCCCGTGGAAATCGTCTGCGAGCCGTACACCGAGAAAGCTCCGCATCCCGGCGGCCAAGAGGCTTTTGCCATTCGATGCCAATTCCCATGGCAGCGCCAACTGCACACCCGCGTAATGCTCGAGATCTCCTTCGACGAACCGGTTCTCAAGCCCGTCCAGGAGCGGCAAGTAATCCACGAGTATGGCGAACCGCTTCACGTGACGATGCAGGTCTATGCGCTGGAGGAGATCATCGCGGAAAAGCTCCGCGCAATTCTGCAGCACGTCGAGGCACTCGAACAGCGCGGTTGGGCTCGGTCTCGCGCCCGTGACTACTACGATCTCTGGCGCGTTCTTCGTGCCTATAGGGAGCAGTTGGACTTGTTCGAGTTTCCATCATTCCTCGAACGGAAATGCGCCGTGCGGGGCGTCTCGTTCAGCGGCCCGAAGGACTTCTTCCAAGAGCCGATGCTCTCCCACGTTGAGAGAAGCTGGGAACAGTGGCTCGGCCCACTGGTTCCGACGCTGCCTCCCTTCGACACCGTCATCGGAGAACTGCATTCACAGATCGCTGATCTCATTTCTACAGGAGGTCCGTAACTTTTCGGCCTCTCACAGGCGACACCAGGGGCCGCCGGTTCGCCCCTCACGCGCGTGGTTCACCCTTGGCCTTCCACCCTTGGCCACGACCGATCTCGCCGATCCTGCGAGACCGGAACTCGCGCTCGGCTCCGGACTCGGATTCCCGTCGACCCGTTCCGGCGCCCGGCAGCTCCCCGTCTTCGGCTTCTGCCCGGCATCCTTCGTACGCGACCTCTGCACCCTCGCAGTTCTCGTTCTCCTGACCCACATACAGATACATCGCCTTGACCAGAAGTCTGGCGACCCGCTGCAGCCTCTCCTCGGGGGTCAGATACTCGTACATGGCCAACACACCACTTAGGCGCTAACCTCCACTCCAGCGCGGAAGCGCCGGTACATCTCGCACATCATCCGATCCTGGTACGGACACGCCTCGTAGACCAGCCTCGTCTCGGGTGGATCGTCGCCCCCCGTTCCGCAGCCGAACTGATAAGGCACCTCAGCCTCGTACGCCGCCCCGGCTATCCTGCTTACTTCGCGGGGCTCCAGGGGCGGCCGGTTCCGCTCGTTCCACGCCAGGAGCAGTCCCGTCGCCTCCTCCGCCGGGTAGCCGGCACAGCGCATCCTGGACGCCAGCCTCAACGCCGTCCTCGACCGAGCCCCTTCCGGGATGCCCTCGTGGTACAGAACCATCTCGGCGTCGCACAAAGCCGTCGTGAGCCGCTCCGAGCTCAGGAAGCCCTCGGGCGCGGGCAGATGCCCCTCGCGCGCCTCGCGACATTCCTGCACGCACCGCTCGTAGAGGTCCGCCGCGTCCGCCAGCGGCTCCACTTCACAGAGCGGCACGAGCCCGGTGGCATCGGTGAAGTAGGGTTCCCGCGGTGATCCGGCGAGACCGCGGATCTCTTCCACGCTGCAGTTCATCAGCTCGTGAAGCGTCAGCGGAACCTTGTAAAGCCCCGATCCGGAGTGGCGCGTATTCGGCAGCCTCAAGAGGGACAGCCGGCGGCCCACGCTGTAGTCAACCGTGTCGTCGCACGTCAATCTCGCCTGCCAAACCAGCGCACCCAGCGCACGGTGGAAGACGTCGGGCAGCCGTTCGCTCGGCTCCACCTCGCCGAACACACCAGTGTGTATGCCCACATGAAACCCCTTAGAGCCGCTGAAGTACGGAAAGAGCGCCTCTTGACTCGCGCCCCAGTACTCGGCCATGAACAGGCAAAGCTCCCGCGCGGTCATCAGCGCCCTCTCGAGCTCCGCCGCGTCAACGTCCACGTGAAGCACTCGCGCGAGGGCAGGCCCGCGAAAGCCCGCGACCGACCCGCCATGCTCTTTCACGTAGCTCACCAGCTCATCGGGGAAGAAGTAGTAGCTGGAGAAGCAGTCGCTGTTGCCCAACTGCTCAAGCAGTGACCGGACCTCCCGCAGCTCCACGACCCGATTCCTGAACCCCTTCAGCTTGCGTGAGGCGAACTCGACGTATCGGAAGGAATCCAGCTCCCCCATTTTCTCCACCACCCGACTATTCTCGCCACCGGTCTTGTGCCTG
>JBHIEQ010000418.1:0-2341 GCA_046760725.1 Gemmatimonadales bacterium | reverse complement strand
TGCAGCCCGTGAACCGAATGAGCACGGCGGGTCTTCCCGTGTGGTAGCCCTCGCCCTGGAGCGAGAAGTAGATCTCCTTGACCGTGTAGGTCATCGTGCGGTCCCGGCGTGGCGGTGCGCGGCGGGGTCGGGCACACCCGCCTCGTCGAATCCCTTGCGACGCAAGAGACAGGCATCGCAGCGACCGCACGAGGTGCCGTCCGGCGCGGGGTCGTAGCAGCTCATCGTGAGTCCGAAGTCGATCCCCAGCTCGATTCCTTTTTTCACGATCTCGCCCTTCGTGAGCCGCAGCAGGGGAGCGTGAATTCGCAGCGACCGCCCGCTTTCCACCGCAGCCTTGGTGGCGAGGTTCGCCATCCGCTCGAATTGCTCCAAATACTCGGGGCGACAGTCGGGGTAGCCGGAGTAGTCGAGCGCGTTGGCGCCAATGAAGATATCGCGAGCGCCCAGCGTCTCGGCCCACGCCAGTGCGAGAGACAAGAGCACGGTGTTGCGCGCCGGGACGTACGTGGCGGGGATTTCGGCCCCCATTTGCTCGAGCGGGCGATCCCGGGGCACCGGAAGGTCGTCCGTCAGCGCCGAGCCGCCGAAGCGCGCGAGGTCCACCTCCACGACGGCATGCTCCTCGGCGCGGAGGGCGCGGGCCACCTTACGCGCCGCCTCGATCTCCATCGCATGGCGCTGGCCGTAGCGCACGGTGAGGGCGTAAACTCGAAACCCTTCCGCGCTCGCGAGGGCCAGGGTGGTCGAGGAGTCTACTCCACCGCTCAGGAGGACCACGGCCTTGCGGCTCGCGCCGTCCGGGCGACTATTCCCTTGGTGCGGCACCATTCACGAATATAGGTGCTTTTCACGCGTTCCGAAGGAACCGCCGATGAGTGAGAGAGGTGGGCGTCTCCCCCGCACAGGCCCGCTGCCCAGGCCGAAAAACCCCGACGAGGCGCGCGAGGTGCTCAAAGCCGAGGCGTTCGAAGCGCCCGACGTCCAGAGAATCGAGCTTCAGGCCATGGAGTTCACGGCCCTCTGTCCCCGGACGGGACAGCCGGACTTCGGGTCGGTCGTGATCGAGTACACGCCTGCCGGGAGATGTCTCGAATCTAAGGCGCTCAAGTATTACCTGTGGTCGTTCCGCAATGAGGGAGCATTTTGCGAGACGCTTGCGGCGCGGATTGCCGACGACGTGGTATATGCGATCGCCCCGCGGTTTGTGAGGGTACGGGTCAATCAGAACGTGCGAGGCGGCATCGCGATTGTGGCGACGGCGGAGAGAACGGTGAGTTGACGCCGGCCGGCGCTATCCGCTCACTATCTCCATTCTGTCGGGATCGTTCGGCACAACGCAGATGAACTCGAACGGCTCGTCTCCCTCGACCCTGTACCAGTGCGGCGTTCCCGCGGGAATGAACACGACGTCGTCTTTCGCGACTTCGATCTCCTGCTCGCCGATTCCGATCGTGGCCCGGCCCCGAAGCACGTATTGCTCGTGCTCAACGGAGTTGGTGTGAGCGGGCATGCCGCCGCCCGGCCGAATCGTGAACCGGCGCATCGCGAAATTGGGGCCCTCGTCCGGCCCGATCAGGACCTGGCGGGTCGTCTCAGTGCCGGCGGCGACGTTCTCCCGTGGCACGTCGGCAGCGTGTCTCACGCTCATGGTCGGCGCTCCAGTGTCGGCCTCGGCCTAGGGTAGCCGACCGAGCTTCCCTCGACAAGCCCGCTAGTGATCCTCTCCCGGGCGGAAGCCCGCTCCGTCCTTGCGGAAAAACGCGGCCTCCGCGGCGTAGGACGCCGTGAGCGACTCGAGGTGCTCCATCTTGTCGGGACTCATCGGCTGGAAGTCGCGGGCGATCGCTACGTTCTCCTCGAGCTGCTGAATCGTGTCGCATCCCACGATCACGGTGTTCACGGGAAGCGTCAGCACGTAGCGCATCGCGTCACGCATCGCCGTGAGCCCGCCTTCGCGGAAGATCCGGCCGCGCGCGGGGATCTTCATGCCGATAATGCCGAGTCGCCGCTCGTTCGCGAGCGGGAGCAGCTTCTCAGTGAACGGGTTCACGTGGCGGTCGGCGGCGTTCAGCGCCATGAGGATCGTGTCGAACTCGAACCTGTTCAGCCCGTCTATCAGGACGTCGGGGTCGTAGTGCCCGGTGATCCCGAGGAACCGCACGGTGCCCTCGTCACGCGCGCGCGTGAGCGCCTCGATGGCTCCGTCCTTGCCGAAGATCTGGTCGAGCTGCTCGGTCCGGCTCACGTTGTGGAGCTGCCAGAGGTCCAAATGGTCGGTTTGGAGTCGCGTGAGGCTGTCCTCCAGGAGACGCAGCGAGCCGTCCCGCGTGCGGTTGTG
>JBHIEQ010000417.1:0-2360 GCA_046760725.1 Gemmatimonadales bacterium | reverse complement strand
GAGCCCCTGCCGGTTTCCGGGCAAACAACTGGGGCTGTTTTCGCCGCGCGGGAGCCGCGTGCGGTTGCGTAGCTGGTACCAGGGGGGCAGGGGAGGCTAGATTGAGCTTGTGGCGCCCGTCTCGCTCTTTCGCGTTGGTCCCTCGGGCCGGAGCGCGGGCGCTGCACCCACGCTGCGAGAGGCCTAGCCAATGCTGCTCTACCACAAGACTACGATCGGACGCGCCCGCGACATCTTGACCAACGGGTTCGAGGACGAGAAGTGGCGCTTCGAGGAGCGCGACGCCCGGATTGAGAAGCAGCTGAAGGTGCTGGGTGTGTGGCTCACCGACCGGCCTCTCGAGGACGAAGAGGGTCCCCAGGGGGACGCCGTCATCGAGGTGGATCTCGCTCTCGACCAGGAGATGCTCGCCGCTTATGAGCTGGAAGGGATGCTCGAAGGGGCCCGTCTGTGGGTCGCGCCGGCTCAGCTCGTGAACGCGCACGCGAATGCCAGAATCCTCCACGTGGATCCCCGCACGTCCTGGTGGGACGGCGTCAAACCGCCGGGGGTGGACAGCCTCTAGCCCCGAGAGCCCGGGCCTGCCACTCGCTCCCCCCCGCAGCGTTGTCTAGTTAGACTCAAGCCCCAAGCGCCGGACGATCCGACGAATGAACTGAAAGGGGATGTATGCCGCAGCGCGTTATCATCTTGGGCGCCGCAGGCCGCGATTTCCACAACTTCAACACGTACTTCCGAGACAATCCCGATTATGAGGTGGTCGCCTTCACGGCGGCCCAGATCCCTAACATCGCCGACCGCCGCTATCCGGCCGAGCTGGCTGGCGAGAGGTATCCCGGCGGCATTCCCATCGAACCCGAGGATGAGCTGGAAAGGCTGATCGAGGACCGTGGAGTGGATGTGGTCGTGTTCAGCTATAGTGACGTCTCGCATGAGCACGTGATGCACCTCGCTTCGCGCGCTCTGGCGACCGGGGCCGATTACGTGTTGCTCGGGCCGCGCCACACCGCCTTCAAGGCCAAAGTGCCGGTGGTCTCCATTTGCGCCGCGCGCACGGGATCGGGAAAGAGCCAGACCAGCCGCCGTGTTGCGGCGATCCTCCATGGCTGGAAGGAAAAGGTGGTGGTGGTGCGCCACCCGATGCCCTACGGGGATCTAATCAAGCAGGCGGTTCAGCGTTTCGCGTCCTACGAGGACCTCGACAAGAACGACGTGACGATCGAAGAGCGGGAGGAATACGAGCCGCACATAGCGGCAGGGCGAGTGGTGTATGCGGGAGTGGACTACGAGAGCATCCTGAGGCGGGCTGAACGGGAAGCGGACGTGATCGTATGGGACGGCGGCAACAACGACTTGCCGTTCTATCAGTCGGACCTGCACATCGTGGTAGTCGATCCGCACCGGCCAAGCCACCCATCGCGATATCACCCCGGCGAAGCCAACGTCCGTATGGCGGACGTGATCGTCGTCAACAAGGTCGACACGGCGTCGTCCGAAGATGTGGAGGCTCTCATCACGACGGTGAGGGCACTGAATCCTCGTGCGACCGTGGTGAGGGCCGAGAGTCCCATCATGGTCGAGGACGCGGGCGCGATCCGGGGAAAGCGTGTCCTCGCCGTGGAGGACGGGCCTACGCTTACGCACGGGGAGATGGCATTCGGCGCGGCTTGGGTGGCCGCCGAGCGTCACGGTGCAGCAGAGATCGTCGATCCCAGACCGTACGCGGTCGGGTCCATAAGGGAGACGTTCGATGCGTATCCCACGACGGGAGCGGTTCTCCCTGCCATGGGCTACGGTACGGATCAGATTGCCGAGCTGGAAGAGACGATCAACGCCACGCCCGCGGACCTCGTGCTGGTAGGGACGCCGATCGACTTGCGCCGCCTTATCAGCATCGCCAAGCCGGCACAGCGAGTTCGTTACGAATTGAGGGAGGTCGGATCACCCAATCTCGAGGGGCTCCTCGAGCAGCTCTTCGGGTTGCGTGATGTGGGTTAACTGCACCTAGCCACCAAAACGAGCGGCCAGGCTACAGGTGGCCGCTCGTAGAGTCAACCCATGGAGAGATTCTGGAGACTGTGAAGATTGCCCCAGAGTTTGAGCCGTCGGTCCCCTACATCGCGGCGGATCACGCGCAGTGAGACCGAGCGATGCGGCGCTCCAAGACCGGAGCAACGTGCTGGCGGAGTGATTTCCCCCGACGATCCATGTGCGGGCAACGCCGGACCCCGCATCACGCACTGATCGGAACACAACCGTCAACAGAGCGCGCACACACTCCGGGTCGAACTGAACACCAGAGAAAACGGTCAGCTGGCGTATAGCCTCGCTCAGCGGCAACGGCGGCCGATACGGCCGCG
>JBHIEQ010000416.1:0-2361 GCA_046760725.1 Gemmatimonadales bacterium | reverse complement strand
GTGCCAGGACGTCGGAGAGGTCCGACGGATGTACCGAGCCGGCCTGACTCACGAGGCGCTCCAGATCGCCCGATGCGGCCCATGCCCTGAGGCGCGCGAGGTCCTGCTGCTTTTCGCTCACGCTTGCGAGTCCTTGAGCAGTGAGTCGAGATCCAACCCGCGCCTGGGCTCCACCAGCGGCACGCCCGTGGGGCTGACGGCGCCGGCCGAGAGAACGAGCTTCATCGCCTCTTCCACCGAGATTTGAGTGTCGATCACCTTGGCACGCGGCACTACCATGAGGAACCCGCTCGTCGGATTCGGTGTCGTGGGCATGAACACGTTAACGCACGGCTCTCCGATCACGGCGGACATTGCCGGGGCGTCCTCGCTCGTCACGAACGCAACCGCCCAGGTCCCCTCTGCAGGATACGGCACGAGCACGGTCCTGCGAAAGAACTGCCGCTTCTCTCCCACCACCGTCTGCACGATCTGACTGATAACCGTGTAGATACGGCCCGTGAGCGGGAAGCGTGACAGAGCAACGTTCCACCAATGGAGCACGCGCCGGAACACCGTGCGGTGTACCAGCCAACCCACGATGAAGACGATGAGGAGCAGGAGCACGAAGCCGACGCCGGGGATCCTCCGCCCCAGGGCTGCGCGCAGCGGCTCGCCGAGAATCGCGTCCACGAACTGAAACAGTCCGGCTAGTACCCATGCCGTGAGACCCACCGGCGTGATGACGACCAGGCCCGTGATGAAATACCTTCGAAGCCGTCGCCCGATCACCGTTACCCGCCCTTCTTCTCGCCCGGCAGCTGAATCACGGGCACGGGTGCGCGGCGCACGACCACGCGGTCCACCCGGTTCGGCGTTGCGGCGAGCACGTCGAACTCCAGCGGCCCCACAGCGAGCCGCTCCCCCGTGCGCGGGATGCGGCCCGCTGCGCGGGCCAGCAGACCACCTACCGTCTCCGCCTCGGAGGGCAGTGTCACGTCGAAGCGCCCCGCGATCTCGTCGGCCGGCGTGGCACCGCTCGTCTCGAGCACGTCGATGCCTTCACTCTCGACCGGCACGTGGCCGTCGTACTCGTCCAAGATTTCTCCCACCAGTTCCTCGAGTAGGTCTTCGAAGGTAGCGATGCCCGCGGTACCTCCAAACTCGTCGAGGATCACGGCGAACTGCTGTCCCTGACGCTGCATCTCGAACAGGAGGTCCGTGCACCGCTTGGACTCGGGCGCCATGGCCACGGGCCTCACCGGCAAGTCCGACCCGGGAGAAATCTTCAGGAGGTCGAACGCGTAGACCATGCCCACGATGTTGTCCAGCGAATCGCGGTACATCGGCACGCGCGAGTAACCGGAGTCGGCGATCAGGCGCGCGATCTCCTGCACGGACGTGCCCTCCCGCACGGCAACGATCTCCGTTCTGGGCGTCATCACCTCGCGAACGGTGCGCTCCGCGAACGCCAGGACGCCCGAGAGAACCGTGAGCTCCTCGGCCTCCGGCAGCGTGATTCCCACCTCCGCCTCATGGCCTCGCGCGGTCGCGGTTGACGGAAACGGCGCGAACGCTGGCGCGAGACGGTGCAGCCAAGGCACCGCCCGCCTGACCATCGCCTCCGGCCAGCGCCGTCCCAGGACGCGCGGCAGCGCGACAACGGCGGTCAACGCCACGGGAACCGCGATTAGGAGCAGTGCGGAGAGCCCGATCGCGGGTTGCAGTCCGGCGAGCAGCGATCCCAATCCCATGGCGGCCAGCAGGACGGCCGCGCTCACGATCCCCCCGGCAGCGCCGAGTACGCGTTCAGGAGCGGCGAGCAAGGCGCCTGCCGCTCCCGATCCCGGGTCGCCGCGAACGGCCCAGCGATAGAGATCCACGCGCCGCACCGACGAAGCACCGACCCTCACCGTCATCGCGACGGCCGCCACAGCGACACCTACCCCCATCAACGCCCAGCCGATCATTCACGGTCCTCCGAGGGAACCTCTACGGGCGAGGCGTCTTTGCGGCGCTCGAAGTAAACGCGTCTGATGCGGCGTCGGACCACCCGTTCCACGACCACGCGGTACTGGCCGAGCTGAAACTCCTCGCCGGGCTCCGGTACCCTTCCCAGCTCCGAGTACACGAGCCCGCCCACCGTGCTCACGTCCTCGCGCTCGATCTCGCTGCCCAGGAGGTGCCGCAGCTGATCCACCGTAACGGAGCCGTCGACCCAGAAGCGATCGTCCCCCTCCCGTTCGATCTCGGGCTCCTCATCGACGTCGTACTCGCCGCGGATCTCTCCCACCACCTCCTCCAGCACATCTTCCAGCGTTACCAGACCCGAGGTGCCGCCGAACTCATCGACGACGATCGCGAGATGGCTGGGACCGCGCT
>JBHIEQ010000415.1:0-2384 GCA_046760725.1 Gemmatimonadales bacterium | reverse complement strand
GGCGGCGACGTCTCGTGCTCTGGCTCGGTGCGATCGGGCTCCTGTTCCTGCTCGTGAGTCTCGCAGGAAGCACCCCGTTCTACAGACTGTGGTGGGCCGTGATGCCGTTCATGAAGAAGGTGAGAGCGGCCGGGATGGCCTTCTACATCGTAGCATTCGTGGTCGCGGTCCTGGCGGCCTTCGGAGCCGAGCGCCTCGAGAGACGCGAGGGCAGTCGCTGGGGCGCGTCCGGCCTCGCGGTGGGAGTGATCGTCCTGCTGCTCGCGGTCCTCGGTGTGTTCGGTGCGATAGCGGAGTCGATCGCGCAAGGAATCGAGATGGGGCAGGGAAGGGCGGTAGCCGCCGTGGCGCGAGCGGCCCAAGGCCAGATAGCGCTGGGGGCCGCGCTGAGCGGCCTAGCTCTGGCTCTGGTCGGCACAGCTGTCATGGCGTACCGGCGCGGGAAGCTCAACCGGATGGCTTTCGCCCTGATCGTGCCCCTGCTGGTGAGTGCCGACCTCTGGCGCAACGGGCGTGATTTCTGGTTCTACAGCGACGCTCCTAGGCAGTTGTACGCGCCCGACCCGATCGTAGAGCGAGTCACGAGTACGCCGGCACCGTACCGCCTGCTGAACTTCCCCGGAGAGGTCTTCGCGGGGTGGGACGTCTATCCGGGATCCTCACTCATGAAGTTCGGCGTGCCGCAGCTATTGGGGTATCATGGAAACGAGCTGCGTTACTTCGATCAGCTGACCGGCGGCAAGAACATCTGGCAATATGTGCCTCTCAGTGCCACCATCTGGGATCTGTACGCCGTGCAATACGTCGTTCTTCCCTCGGGAAGCGGCATCGCCGAACAGCTCCCGGGATTCCTGGACTCCTACCAACCGATCATGACAGCAGTTGGCACGTCGTCCGGGCGCGCGGCGGACCTGTTCGCTCGCCGCGATCCCATACGCTATGCGCGTCTCGTGCCGGCCGCGATCAAGGTCGACGACGAGCGAGCGATTCTCACGGTCGTGGCTCCCCGAACGGGGTTCGACGCGGATCGGATCGTGCTGCTAGATCCGGAGGCAGACATAGACCCGCCTCCGGTGGAGAACCTCCCCGAGCCCCTCGACGTCGCTGCCACGGTGGAGCACTGGGAGCCGGGTCGCATGAGGGTGAGCCTGGATCCGCCGGCCCCGCAAGACGGTTACCTCGTGGTGAGCGAGAACTGGTACCCCGATTGGCGGGCCACGGTGGACGGCGTACCCGTGGAGACTCTGCGCGGAAATGTGTCGCTCATCACGGTGCCGGTAGCCGCGGGCTCGAGCTCGGTGGAGCTGGTGTTCGAGAGCCCCGCCTACCGCACCGGGAAGGCCATCACGTGGTTCAGCGTGCTGATCGCGCTGGTTGGGCTCGCGGCTCCCCCTGCCACGCGGGGCCGCCGTGGCTGAGAAGGCCCTGGTCGTCATCCCGACCTACAACGAGGCGGAGAATATCCGGCAGATCGTCCCACAGGTGCTCGGGCAGGATCCACGCATCCAGGTGTTGATCGTGGACGACAATTCGCCGGACGGGACGGGCAGGCTGGCGGACGAGATGGCGAGCGTCGATCCCAGAATCCACGTCATCCACCGTAAGGGAAAGCAAGGACTCGGGACGGCGTATCTGACTGGTTTCAGGTGGGCTCTGGAGCGGGACTTCGAGTTCATCTTCGAGATGGACGCCGACTTCTCCCATGACCCGAAGCACCTGCCCGAATTTCTCGCAGCCGCTGAGAACGCCGACCTTGTTCTGGGCGCTCGGTATCTCGAGGGCAGGGTGACGGTGGTCAACTGGCCCATGACACGCCTCTTGCTGAGTTACTTCGCGAACATCTACGCCCGGGTTGTAACAGGTCTCAAGGTGTCGGACTCGACCGGCGGCTTCAAATGTTTCCGGAGGCGTGTGCTCGAGAGCGTCGATCTGGACGCGGTGCACTCGAACGGCTACTCGTTCCAGATCGAGATGAGCCTTCGTGCCGCCCGGAAGGGCTTTCGCATCGCCGAGATACCGATTGTCTTCGTGGATCGCACGGAAGGGCATAGCAAGATGTCGGGGGCGATCATTCGTGAAGCCGTCTGGATGGTGTGGCTCCTGAGGCTGAAGGCGATGTTCCGCCTGCTATGAAGGGCACGGTGATCTACAAGATGACGGGGTCGGGCAACGACTTCGTCTTCGTCGATGGTCGAGTGGCCCCGCTCGAGGAGTGGTCTTCGGAACGGGTGAGCGCCGTGTGCGGCCGCCGTTTTGGGGTGGGGGCGGATGGCCTGGTCGTCTTGGGGCCGGGCACGAGCGAGAGAGCCGTCAGTTTCCGCTACTTCAATAGCGACGGCAGCCCGGCGCCCTACCGCTCCAAGGTGCGGTCGCCCTCCCTGCTG
>JBHIEQ010000414.1:0-2387 GCA_046760725.1 Gemmatimonadales bacterium | reverse complement strand
CCCCTGGCTCGAGATCGCAAATACTGCTCACGAGCCGATGATCCACCCGGCAGAGTATTACTTCCACTTCGCACTCGAAGCCCCCGTGGTGGCCTGGGAGATCCCCGGAGGTCACGAGCGGCGCTCGGCTCCCGTGACGGGGGTGACACACCTCAGATGGCTCGCACTGTGCGCTGCGAGCGGCTCCGTGGTGACGGCGAGCGATGGAGCCCTCACGACGACGGTGCTCGATGATGGGACGCTGATCAGCGCGGCGCCTCCTCAAACGGTGCGCCACAGGCTGCTCCCCAGCGAGAGCCAACTTTCCCTCGAGGAGACGTGGCGGTTCGGTTGGCTGGGAGAGCCGCTGAAGGCAACGCACGTTCCTCCCGAGAGGCGCGGGCACCTGCCCCGATTCGGATCGCTCTTCACCGTGGATCGCCCCGGTACCGGAATCGTGGGACTCACACCCGCTTCCGACGGCGACGCGGTGATCGCGTGGCTGATGGAGATGTCGGGTGACGGCGGCATCGCCGCGCTACGTTGGGGCGTACTGGGTTTCGAGACAGCTGAGATCGTGGATTTCGCCGAACGATATCTCGGACCGCCGGCGGGGCAGCTGAGCGATGGCGTGCTACTGAGCATGCCGGCGCACGGTGCCGTGGCAGTGCGGCTGCGCGGCGTAGGGTTGAACGTCTGACCCGCGGCGCGGTATATCTCTAAAAGCGATGCTTCGACCCAAGACTGTGGGAGATCTCAGGCAGACCGAATGGTCCGACCCCCGCATGCATCAGCGGACGGTCAAGGACGAGATGCGTCACAACCTGATCCGCCTCCTCGAGGCGGGAGAGGAGGTCTTCCCCGGGATCGTCGGTTACGAGGAGACCGTGGTCCCACAGGTCGTGAACGCGATCCTCGCGCGACACAACTTCATCCTGTTGGGACTCAGGGGTCAGGCGAAGAGCCGCATTCTCCGGGCGCTCGTGAGGCTGCTGGACGAGGAGATACCCATTCTCGCCGGAAGCGAGGTGAACGACAACCCGTTTCACCCAATCTCGAAGTTCGGCCGTCAGCTCGTTGACGAGTGCGGGGACGCCGCACCGATCGAGTGGATTCCGCGCCACCGGAGGTATGTCGAGAAGCTCGCAACTCCGGATGTGACGATCGCTGACATCATCGGTGACGTGGATCCGATCAAGGCGGCTCGCGGCGGACACCTCCTGTCGGACGAGCTGACGATTCACTACGGCCTCCTGCCGCGCAGTAACCGCGGTGTCTTCGCCATCAACGAGCTCCCAGATCTCGCCGGAAAGATCCAGGTCGGGTTGTTCAACATCATGCAGGAAGGCGACGTCCAGATTAAGGGCTACCCGATTCGCTTAGCGCTCGACGTCCTCCTCGTGTTCTCGGCCAACCCGGAGGACTACACTGCGCGCGGGAAGATCATCACGCCCCTCAAGGACCGGATCGGGAGTGAGGTACAGACGCATTATCCGCCGACGGTTGAGCACGGAATGGAGATCACCGAGCAGGAGGCTTGGCTCGATCGCGACGGGCGCCCTCTCGTGGTACCCGAGTTCATCAAGGAGATGGTCGAGCGCATCGCCTTCGAGGCGCGGCGAGACAAGCGAGTGGACAGGCGTTCCGGCGTGAGTCAGCGCCTGCCGATCAGCGTTCTCGAGAACGTGGTCTCGAACGCCGAGCAGCGTGCGATTGCCGGCAAGGAGAAGCGCATCGTGCCGCGACCGTCCGACATCTACAGCGCCCTTCCCGCAATCACCGGGAAAATCGAGCTGGAGTACGAAGGTGAACTTCAGGGAGCCGACACCGTGGCCCGGGAGCTCGTGCGGCGCGCGGCCGGCAAGACATTCGACACGTGGTTGGGGGGTGCTGACTGTGAAGAGATCGTGGAGTGGTTCGAACAGGGCGGGGCGCTGAAGGTCTCATCCAACGAGCGAGCCGACGTGTGCGTCAAGGGCTTCTCCACCGTGCCTGGACTGATCGATCTCGTTCGTCAAACCGGTCTCGCTCCCAAGAAGGATCCCGCTACGGTGGTGTCGGCATGCGAGCTGGTGCTCGAGGGTCTCGTGGCGCACAAGCGCATTTCGCGCAACGAAGAACTCGGTTACGCCAGAATTCGGACGGAGCGGCCGCCCTACGGAGGCGGGAGCGGCGGTGGGCACGGCCCTCCGCTCCTGCAGTAGCGCTGCTGTGGCCGTAGTGACGATCTCACGCCAGTTCGGCGCCGGTGGATCGGCAATCGCTCAGCTTGTCGCTCAGCGACTCGTATGGCCCCTGATAGACAACGAGTTCATCAACCGTGTTGCCGACCGCGCCGGATTGTCGCCCGAGGAGGTCGCACAGCACGAGGAGCGCGTGCCGGGGCTCGTTGAGCGGCTCGCCCAGGC
>JBHIEQ010000413.1:0-2389 GCA_046760725.1 Gemmatimonadales bacterium | reverse complement strand
GGAGCAGGCGATAGGCAGCGCGATTCATCACTTACAGCATAACAGGCGGGATCAAAGGGGTCAAGCTCGGCCAAGCACCCGAGAGCGGGAATGCCTGTTTGGTGAGATTCGCGATGACTGGATGCGCCTGAACGAGGCCAGGCAGATGATCGGACGGGTATGGGCAGAATTGGCGGCGCGTTTCCCGTTTGTCACCTTGGATGAATCGATGATCATGCCCAACCATTTTCACGGGATCGTCCGGAACCACCGTCGATAGGGTAGGAAGGGCTGGTTAATGGGCCAGCCCCTCCCCCCTCCGAACCGGACGTGCGGATCTCCCGCATCCGGCTCTCCGGTCGGTGGTTCCCCTCGAAGAGGATTGACGGATCGCCTCATGGGCGGTGACAAGGGAGAACAGCCCACGAGCGATGAAGTAGCGGTTCGGCCAGCGCCGATTGTCCCAGCCGGTCCCCACTCCCTCCCGGCGCTCCCGTTTGCGCAGGATGCTTCGTAACCGCATCCGCACCCAGGAGTCCAGGCGGGGAAACGTCGTCGGATGGCTGTACTGAAAGTAGGTAAACCATCCACCCAGGAGCCGGTTGAGCTCGGTGATGATCGCCGCCAGACTCTGCCCGTTCTTGCGCTTGGTCCGCTCGCGTACTGTGTCCTTGAGCTTCTGGATGCTCTTTTCACGGGGCCACTTGTAGCCCCGCTCGAAGTGGTACCCCAGAAAGTCGAAGCCGCCACGCTCGGTAGCATCCACAATGCGCGTCTTCTCCGGATGCAGGCGCAGACTCACTTCCTCCGTCCATGCCCGTACCTGTTCAAGCGCCTCCCGAGCAGCGTGTTCGCTCCGACACAGCAGCACAAAGTCGTCCGCGTACCGAATCATCCGAATGCCGAGTTCCGCCATCCGGTGATCGAGGGGATCGAGGTAGATGTTCGAGAGCAGCGGGCTGATCACCGCGCCCTGCGGGGTGCCCTCCTCGGGCATCCAACCCTTCATCCCGTCCATCACCTCTTGCGCCAGGAACGCCTCGATCAGGCGCAACACGCGCCCGTCAGAGACTTTCTCTCGCACCCGCTCCAGCAGCACCTCGTGCGAGACCGTGTCGAAGAAGCTCTGCAGATCTGCGTCCACAACCCACGTGTGCCCGGCGTTCAGCAGCTCTTCCACTTCCCGCAGGGCGTCGTGGCAGCCCCGACCCGGACGGAACCCGTAACTTGTGTCCGCAAAGTCCCGTTCGAAGATCGGTTCCACTACGTTGCGTAACGCCGTCTGCACCACCCGGTCGCGAACCGTCGGAATCCCTAGCGGCCGCTTCTCCTTGCTGCCGGCCTTCGGGATCCACTGCCGCCGGATCGCCTGCGGCCGGTACGTCCGGTCCAACAGCGACCGCGACAGCTTCCCGATGTTCTCGTCCAGGCGGGCGGCGAACCGCTCCACCGTGACGTGGTCCACCCCCGCGGCCCCTCCGTTACGTTCCACCGTAGCAAACGCTGCTCGGAGACCCTTCTCGGAGGCGACCTTGTCGATCAGGCTGAACCAACAGCCGCCCTTCACTCCGTTCTCTAGAGCCATCAACATGCGCTCGGTCCAGACGCTCGGTTCCACCCACTGCCAGCGGCTGTGGACTTCTCTAGCTTGCTTAGCCGTAAACGGCACTCCCGCTAGTCGTCGTTCCGGTCGCCCAGACTCCACGCATCCACCTTCCTGCCCCCCTTCGCTCCACGCCCGTTACGGCGCTTCCTCGCTACTATGAGGGCTCTGACTCCTGCATGGCGGTTCTTCGGCCCGCTCAATGCGAACATGAACGCCGCCCTTGTCCCCATGCAGGTCTCCCCGGTTCAGGTGCACGGCCTTGCTGACCATTCCGTCGCCAACCACCCCACCGCTTCGACTCTGGCTTTCTCACGCTACCCCTCAGCCGAGACGATGCTCCCACAGGAGTCAGGCTTCGCCGTCCCCTAGCAGGCTCGCCAGACGATGAGGCCGAATCGCGTTCGTCTCCTACGGACTGGTCATTCACCTCCTGCTGCTTCCCACCCCGCCTTGCGGCGACGCAGTTGCAGTCGGTTACAGGCCGGAGAGCGTATGCCTGGAGGGGACTTCCACCCCTCTGACCACGCACCCTACCGGGCGCACTAGGGGCACCCCTTGCGGGTGCCCTCATCAGGGCAGGGGCAAGCCCTGCCCCTACAACGCCACCATTAGAGGATCTGGTCGGTGCATTCAAATCATTGACCAGCGTATCGTATTTACGATGGGTGGAACAGAACGCACCGCAACGACCGGGCCGATTATGGCAACGCAACTACTGGGAGCACATCATCCGGGATGAGGATGAATTAAACCGCCTCCGGCAATATATCATCGATAACCCGGCCAATTGGGAGACCGACGAAG
>JBHIEQ010000412.1:0-2392 GCA_046760725.1 Gemmatimonadales bacterium | reverse complement strand
CCGGGGTGGGGCACGCCGACCTCCGAGAGGGAACGACGCCGCGAATGTACGCGAGGAGCTCTGGTGCTTCAACCGCGTTCGCTGCGCGCAACGGGGACTCTGCACCGATTCCGTATGGTTGGGCGCGCAACGGTTTCCGCAGCTCAGGGATCTAAGGGAGAGAAGTGGACCTGCCGACCCGAATCGAGGATCAGATGAGACCCTCCATCCGCTCGCTCGCGCTCGTCTCCGCCGTGTCCATGCTCAGCGCCGCCCCTACACTCGCACAGGAGCCGGCACCCTCCGCTCAGCAGGCGGGCGAGGCGCTCCTGGTGTTTCTCGACTGCCAGGTCCCATTCTGCGACTTCGACCACTTCCGGCGCGAGATCAGCTTCGTCAATTGGATGCGAGACCGTCAGGACGCGCAGGTGCACGTGTTGGTCACCGCGCAGATGACGGGTGGCGGTGGGTGGGAGTTCACCTTCGCATTCATCGGGCGCGAGGAGTTCACCGGACAAGAGGACACGCTCACTTACACCTCACGGAACACGGACACGAGCGCAGAGGTCCGTGAAGGCCTGACGCAAGCGTTGAAGCTCGGACTCGTGCGGTACGCGGCGAGGACTCCCTTGGGTTCCCAGCTACTGATCGACTTTCGGCCGGAGATAGCGGCGGCTCCAACCCTCCCCGGCGGGCCGGAAGCCGATCCGTGGAACCTGTGGACGTTTCGAGTGAGCCTCAACGGATCGATGAACGGGGAAAGTCAGCAGAGCGGTTATTCCGTGCGCGGGAACGCCAGCGCGAGTCGCACCACTGAGAACTTCAAGATCAACCTGAGCGTATTCGGACGATACAACAGGGACGAATTCGAGCTGGATGACACGACGACTTTCGTGGACACGCGCGAGAACTACTCGGCGGACGCGCTGCTGGTGTGGAGTCTGGGCCCCCACTGGTCCTTGGGTCTCGGAGCCGACGCCAATCGCTCCACGCGGCAGAACTTCGACCTCTCCACCTCGCTCGGACCCGCCGTCGAGTACAACATCTTCCCCTACGAGGAGTCCACCAGGCAGGCCATCACATTTCTCTACCGGCTGGAGGGCACCGCCTTCGACTATCAGGAGCTCACGGTCGAGAACAAAACGTCGCAGGTGCTGACCCGCCACAGCTTCGGTGTCGCCGCCGCCGTGCAGCAGCCCTGGGGACAGCTCAACATGTCGGTTCGTGGCACGCAGTACTTGCACGACCTGGAGACACACAGGATCGACACGTTCGGCGGCTTCAACATCCGGCTGTTCCGCGGCCTCTCCTTCAACATGTTCGGTAACTTCTCGCGCATCAAGGACCAGTTCTTTCTGCCTGCCGCCGGCCTCACCGAAGAGGAGATTCTTCGGCAGCGGAGAGCCCGGGAGACGGACTACCGGTTCCGGGTCAACGCGGGATTCAGCTTCCGGTTCGGCTCCAAGTTCAACAACGTCGTGAACCCGCGCATAGGCGGCGGCGGGATGGTCTTCTTCTTCTGAGCATGTGTGGTCAACCCGCGGGTCGAGGGGGGGCGCAGGGCGCTGTATGCAGCACGCTGTGCGCCGCGCGTAGGCGAAGCGGGCGGGGCGTGCCCGAACATGCCTTCGGCAAAACGGCATGCCACATGCGGCTCATAGGCCGCACGGGAAGTGCCGCGGCGTGAGAGGGCACGGCCCGCCCGCGAGCCAAGAAGGGCACCGCGCGCAGGTCGCTAGGCGCACATCTGGGCGTCTGCGCTAGGCAGCGCCCTCCCGATAGGGCCACCCTCCCGCCATCCCGGCCAGCACGAACTCCACAAGGCCCCATACGAGCGCGATGATGAGGCTGGCGTCCAGCGCCCAGACGCCCATCGCGGTGAACCCGACCATGGGCACAAGGTATGCGAACACCCACGCGCAGGCACCGGCGACCGCGGCCGTCCTGGGCCCGGGTCCGAAGCGCGGACGTATCGCAGCGTAAAGCCACACGAGCGCGATCCCCATCACGAAGCCCAGAATCACCCACACCACCATGGCACCGCCGCCGGGCTCTTCGATGCCCATGGTCTCGTACATCGCCTCCATGGCGTCGGCCAGGATCACACCATTCAGCAAGAACTCGCCCACGTTGATCACCACGCCCGCCACGAGCCCACCCAACAGCACACGGCCAAGGTTGATCTGACCCATCGTATGACCTCCGGAAGGGGACGGAAGGTTCAGTTCGCCGCCCACAGTCAGGGGAGATGGGGGATGTGTCAAGCGCGGCGCGGTGAGTGGGTGCTCACATAGTGCGGTAGTGGTGAGCAGTATGCAGTGCGCAGCCAAGGGGCGCGAAGCGGCCGGGTGTGCCCGAGCACGCCTTCGGCTGAACGTCATGCCGCTCGCGCGCCTTGGGTCGCCCGGGAAGT
>JBHIEQ010000411.1:0-2408 GCA_046760725.1 Gemmatimonadales bacterium | reverse complement strand
TATGCTCATGGTCGAATGCAATCTCACCGGATAACCGGCCTCCACGGCTGCCCCCAATGTCGCGGCCCCTACGGGCTCGACACCGAACACCTTGACGTCCGCCTTGAGCGCCGCCAGCACCACCGTGACACCGGCGGCCAGCCCACCACCACCCACCGGCACCGCCACTCGCGCAACCTCGGGACAGTCCTCGACGATCTCAAGTCCCACGGTACCCTGCCCCGCAATGATGTGAGGATGGTCGTACGGCGGGATGACGGCAAGATCCGCGCTCTCGGCCAGCTCGAAAGCCCGCCTCCGCCGGTCCTCGGAGGTCACACCCGCAAACTCCACCTCACCACCCCAACGCTTCACCCCACCAACCTTCGCCTCCGGTGCGTTCTCGGGCATCACGATCACGGCACGCACCCCCATGCGGGCGGCCGCGAACGCCACCGCCTGACCGTGATTGCCGCTGGAGTAGGTGACTACGCCGCGAGACCGTGCCGCGGCTGGCAGAAGCCGGAGCGCGGTCCAGGCGCCGCGTAGCTTGAACGCGCCGGTCGGCTGCTCATTCTCCAGCTTGAGATACGCGGGTGCACCGGCTAGCTGAGTCAGCTCGGGCGAGTGCAGCAGTCGGGTCCGGACGGCCACACCCTCGATACCACGGGCGGCCTCGCGAACGTCATCGACGGTCACCAAGGGGGCGATGCTCGCCGCTTCACTCCAAATCCATCTCCCGCTGCTCGCGGCCTCCCGTCACGACCTGCCCGGCCGCCTCATCGGCTGAAGGTTGTTCGATCCCGTTGGCCTCCTCGGACACCACCCGAGCCACGTCAACCACAGAGTCGCCCGGATCGAGGTTCATCACCTTCACCCCCTGTGTGTTCCGCCCGATCACCCGGATACCCTCCACGGGCAACCGGATGATCACGCCATGACGGGTTATCATCATGAGCTCGTCGCCGGGCTGGACCTCCTTGAGGGCCACGACCGCACCCGTCTTCTCCGTACGCTTGAGCGTGATGATCCCCTTCCCGCCCCTCTTCTGCACCCGATAGTCACCGAGGTGAGACCGTTTACCCAGACCCTTCTCGCTCACGACGAGTAGCGTCGCATCGCGCCGGATCACGACCATCCCGATCACACAATCGTCGCCCTCGAGCTGGATACCCCGAACTCCCGTCGCAGCCCTGCCCATGGGCCGCGCGTCCTTCTCGCTGAAACGGATGCTCATCCCGTTTCGCGTCGCCAACACTACGTCGTTGGTGCCGTCGGTCAGCTGGACATCGATGAGCTCGTCGCCAAACTCGATATTGATCGCGTTAATACCGCTCGAGCGCGGATTGCCGTACGCCGAGAGCACGGTCTTCTTCACAGTACCGTTCTTCGTGGCAAACATCAGGCTGTGCTCATCGTCGAACTCTCTCACCGAAACGAAAGCCGTAATTCGCTCCTCCGGCTTGATCTGAATGAGGTTCACGATCGGTCTCCCCCGCGCCGCCCGGCCACCCTGCGGTATGTCGTACACCTTGAGCCAATAGACCCGCCCGTTGTCCGTGAAGAACAGTACGTACTCATGAGTCGATGCAACGAACAGGTGCTCGACCCAATCCTCCTCCTTGGTACCCATGCCGGCGATCCCCCGCCCGCCCCGCCGCTGGCGCCGATAAGTGCCCACTGGTATCCGCTTGATGTAACCGGCATGAGAGATCGTGACCACCATATCCTCTTCGGCGATCAGATCCTCGATCGAGAACTCCCCTTCGTCCGCGATGATCTCGGTGCGCCGCGCGTCCCCGAACTTCGCCACCAGCTCGTCGAGCTCGTCCTTGAGGAGCTGCATCCGCTTCGGCTTCGATGCCAGAAGCCCCTTGAGCTTCCGGATCTCGGCACGCACGGCCTTCAGCTCCTCTTCGAGCTTCGTTATCTCCAACGACGTGAGCCGAGAGAGCCGCATGTTGAGGATGGCGTCGCTCTGCTTTTCAGTGAGATCGAACCGCTGACGCAACGCCGCATCAGCAGCCGCGACGTCCTTCGCCTTGCGAATGATCTGTACCACCTCGTCTATGTTGTCGACGGCGATCTTGAGGCCCACGAGGATGTGCTCGCGGGCCTGTGCCTGGTCCAATTCGTACTGCGTCCGCCGCGTAATCACCTCGTGGCGGTGCTCGATGAAACGCTCGAGCAACTCCTTCAAGTTCATCACCCGCGGCACGCCGCCCACCAACGCCAACATGATCGCACCGAACGTGGTCTGCGCCTGAGTGTGCTTGTAGAGCTGGTTCAACACGACGGTGGGATTGGCGTCCCGCCTCAGCTCCACCACGATACGCATACCGTCACGATCCGACTCGTCACGCAGATCCGCCACATCGGTGATCCTCTTGAGTCGCACGAGATCGGCGATCTGTTCAATGAGCCGAGCC
>JBHIEQ010000410.1:0-2419 GCA_046760725.1 Gemmatimonadales bacterium | reverse complement strand
CGGCTCGCGCGATGATCCACTGGCGGTCGAGCTGATAGCCTCTGCCGCTCCGGATGCTCCGCGCGAGCGCGTCATATGCGTCCTCGTCATGTGCGACCGGCAGGTATCGGGGCCGATGCCACACACGCGCGAACCTGGATGGAGCCTCGTGGCGGGACTCCCACTCCCGGAACGCAAGGTCCGCAGGTGAAATCATTACGAGAACGACGGCGGCCACCCTGAGACCGACCGCAGCAACAAGAGGGGCCCTAGCCCCAGCGAACTCAGCCAGTAGTGCCCGCAAGGCTCCGATACACTTCCGCCGTCTTCCTCGCCGTCTCATCCCACCTGAAGCGCTTGGCGTGTTCGCGGCCCTTCTCGATCAGGTCCCGGCGCACCTCGGGGTTCTCGGCGACGCGTCGTAACGCCGCAACGTATGGTTCGGCCTCCCGTCCCCCGACCACGATCGCCGCCTCGCCCGCCGCTTCCGCGAGCCCGCCGGCTCCCGAGGTGATCACTGGTAGGCCGGATGCCATCGCCTCCACCACGGGGAACCCGAACCCCTCGTAATGCGACGGGAAAAGCAACACGTCCGCCGCGTGGTATGCCAGCCGGAGATCCCGTTCCGTGGCCCTGGGGAGCGATGCGACTGACTCGGTCAAGCCGCGCCGCGAGATGTCGGCTTTCTGCTCATCGGTCAGCGATCCCCCCACTTGGAGTATCCAAGCGTCCGCCCCGGCCTCTCTGAGCCCGTGGACCGCGGCGATCACCCCGGGCAGGTTTTTGCGCGGTCCCACGCTCCCCACGTGCAGGACGACGAATGCTGCCGCCGGGATTCCCAGGCGGCGGCGCAGCTCCTCGGGGTCGTCGGGCGGCTCGTCGAAGAAACCGTCGTCAACGCCGTATGGGATGGCATGGATCCCCTCATCCCGGCCCAGCCACTCGCCGAGTTCGCACCGCAGCCAATCGGTCGCGACGATCCAGGCGTCCGCGCGGCGCAGGCCCTCGAGCACCCTGGCCAGCAGTCCCCGGCGAAGGCGCTCGCGGAAACCTCTGGCTGGGCGCGCCACGGTCATCACGGGCAGGAGATCGTGGACCGTGACGACCCTGGGTCGCCCGCCGTCGTGCAGCAGAATGTGCGCGTAGGAGTGATCGAGCACGTGGAGCACCTGGCCGCGCTTGCGTCGCACGCGTCGCGGGTAGGTGACATAGCGCCGGAAGTACCGGCCCATCTCTCCCACGGCCGGTGCGGGGAAGGGCGCTCCCCGGGGACCGGAGACGCGCGCGCCTTGGGCTTCGCTCCCGTCGCTCACGGTGAGTCCCCCGATTGGTCCCGCGATCTCAATCTCCAGGTCGTTGGCGGTACGCCTCAAGTGTGCTCCGAGCCGCGTGGCGTAGCGGTCCATCGAGGGCCAGCGTTCGAGCGGCAGGTCGGGGACGAGGAGGACGGAGGTCACTTCACGGCCTCGATTTCGATCTCCAGATACCACGCAGGAAACATCCAGGCGAGCCGGTGCTCGTACCATTCCGGCCAGCGGTTCGCGATGCGCCGGACAATCGCGTCCAGCGGCCCGCCATGGAAGCGCAGCACTCTTCGGGTCGTGCGGAATCGGGCCGACGAGTAGTAGGCGAGCTGGTGGCCTTCGCTGAAGTAGTCGAACGATCGCCAGGCGAAATGATGGCGATGTGTCGGATCGGTATAGCTGTTTGCGCAGGAGAAGTGCGGTGTCGTGATAAGGAGCGTGCCTCCCGGCTCGAGCACCCGATGGATCTCGCTGAGCAGTGCGGGCACGTCCTCTACGTGCTCGACGAGGTCGAAGCAGTAAACTCGGCGAACCGAACTCGTACGAAAGGGCAGTATACGTGTTGCGTCGAGCACGATGTCCGGTCTCACGTCACGGGACAGGTCGGCGCGGATCGCCCCCGGAGCCCGCTCGACCGCTCCCGCGCCTAAGTCGAGTTCGAGGCTAGCGCGGTCGGCTGGAGAGGGACGCAGGATCGGACTCCCGGAGCATCCAGAGTTTCAATAATCCGCCCAGCATGAACCACCAGATGGTGGCCTGGGGGACCGACGATATGGGCGTGCCCACGAGGAAGAGAATGGCCGTAGGCACAATGAGGGCCGCGGTTCCCAGAGCTACGTCCTGCGCCTCGGTGTTGCGAAGGGCGCGGGTAGCTCGGGCGGCGTACGGAATCAGCCCGACCGCTATGATCGCTAGTAGAGCGATTCCGAACACTCCAAGCTCCACGGCTGCCCGACCGACCTCTCCGTCGGCGCCGCGGAAGAAGCCTTCCGGATAGGATCGAACCATGAAGAACGGAACGCCGACGGCGCTGCGTCCCAGACCCAATCCGAACGGCTGTTCGGCAAGTGAGGTCACCCCTACGTAGATCGGCGCGTACACGCGGCTCCAGATGAGGCCTTCCTCAGCCAGTACCG
>JBHIEQ010000409.1:0-2419 GCA_046760725.1 Gemmatimonadales bacterium | reverse complement strand
GGGCTGTGGATGATAGCGGCTGGTGACACGACTACGGTGGGCTTGGGTGTCTATGCCAGCGGGGGATCGATAAGCCCGCCCACGTGGGCGCCGGACGGCTCCAAGATTGCCTTCAGCCATTCGGTATCTGGTTTGGGCAACGAGGTTCTCACAGTCACGCGTGACGGCTCGACTGCCGACACATTGAGCCAGAGCATCTACAGTGATTTCAGTCCCTCGTGGTCGCCGGACGGCACGCAAATAGCGTTCGTCTCGACGAGAGTGTCGCCGCAATCCATCTACCTGATGGACGTGGACGGTGGTAATCAGACGAGATTGACCACCACGCATACGATCTTCGAGATCGCGTGGAGTCCGTCGGGCTCGCACATTGCGTTCACGGGCTACGTGTGCTGTTCGCGGCGCTTGTGGACCTACTCGCTGGATTCCGCGACGGCCACTGAGGTGTTCACCAGCTCGAACCTGCGCAACCCCGGATATCCGGCTTGGTCGCCTGCGGGAGACAAGATCGTGTTTCACGATCTGTCCGCGCAGAGGATCGACACGGTGGCAGCGTTCGTACCGAGCACGGCGACTCCGGGAACTCCAACACCGCTCTTCGAGTGGCAGGAGCATCCCCAGTGGCTCACGGTGGGCCAGGCGTTCATCTCACGTGTGATCTCGACATTCCGCGACTTGATCCTGCATCGCGCAAGCGACGGCCGACATCTCCGCATGACGAGGAATCCCGCTGGGCAGCCGCGGCATCCGGTGTTCCGGGCCGAGAGTCCGGTGTATGTGGACACGGTTACCGTCTCACCGGCGACTGCGACGATTTCAGTGGGAGGGCAGCCTGACCCCACCACCGTGCAGCTGAC
This sequence comes from Gemmatimonadales bacterium, assembly GCA_046760725.1. GTDB lineage: Bacteria > Gemmatimonadota > Gemmatimonadetes > Gemmatimonadales > GWC2-71-9 > JBHIEQ01. Next base: position 1,562 of record JBHIEQ010000409.1, on the reverse strand, counting down.
AGCCGCCGTCAAGGACAACTCGGGCAGTCCAATTGTACCGCGTTCCGGAGTGCGGTGGATTAGCAGCGATCCCGCGGTCGCGACCGTAGATCAGAACGGCCTAGTGACCGCCGTAGCCCAAGGCACTGTTACGATAACCGCCACCGCCGGTGGCTGGCGTTCGGGAACGGCTTCCGTGACGGTGAATCCATGAGGCGCGCTCTCTTCGTTCCGCTTGTTCTAGCGTCGCTGGCGTCGCCGCTTCGCAGCCAGGTGCCCAGCATCCCTGTCGGTGTAGGCGGCGAGCTGAGCGCACTCCTGGGTGAGACGTTGAACGTACCGATCTTCGCGGACATGAGCGGTGCGGGTGGCGAGAAACTGGGGAGCTACACGGTCCGCCTGGCCTGGGACCCGGCGGTCCTCTCGTACAACGGGTTTACGTCGGGCTCGTTTGCGGAAGCGGTGGCTAGGACGGACAGCACGGGGTTCGGCGTGCTGTGGGTAGCCGGGATATCGGCCGTTGGGTCGGACGGGCTCGTTGACCTCGCGATCGTTCATTTCTTCGTGGATACCGCTGCAACGAGCAGCATGGACGTCCAGGTGACGGAGCTGTCGGCGGCGGGCACGCTGACCGATCTCTCCTCCGGCGCCGTCCCGGTGAGCGGGACGTTCTGTCCGGCGCTGGGCCGATGGGGCGACCTGGACGCGTCGGGAGGTTCAGACAGCAGGGATGCCCTGGCGATACTCACATCGGTCGTTGGGCTCACGGTCCCCGCCGGGTTCGACGTCTCCCTGGGCGACGTGGACGGTGACGGGAACAGCAATACGCGCGACGCGTTGATCGTTCTCTCATATGCGGTGGGCCTCGATGTCCCCGGCCAGCGGGTGCTGTTGGTGGCGGGCGGGAGCTGTGCCACGAACGAGACGCCTGGGATCGTGGTCGTACCCGACACGGCGGACCTGGTGGTCGGCCAGCGGGTCACGCTCCGCGCGTTCGGCGAAAACGCCGCGGGCCAGCGGGTCGCCCTGGATGGGCTCAGCTGGGAGTCGGGTGACCCGCTCATTGCGCTCGCGGGAACGATGGGAGAGGTGGTAGGCCGCGACACCGGCACGACTACGGTCACCGCGGCGCTCGGTCCCGGCGTCACTGTGTCTGCCACGGTGATCGTCCGGGCGCGGCGGCCCGTCTGGTACGTGGACGCGTCCAAGGCCAGCCGGGCGACGGTGCAGCTCGGGACGACGAGGTGGCCGTTCTCCACACCCGAGCGCGCGTTCGGCCTCGTCTCCGAAGGAGACACGATTCGCGTGGCTCCGGGCGTGCACGACTACGAGAGCATCGGCCAGGCGCTAAGTGTCGGGGTCGTCGTGGTCGGCGATACGCTCCCCGACGGTACGCGACCCGTGTTGCGGGCGGCCGAGTCCGATTGGGTAACTGCGTTCGAGTGGTGGGGAGGCGATCACGCCGAGGTGAGGGACCTCGTGCTACGCGGGTTCTACATGGGCGCCGGACTGTACGGCCTGCGGAACCTAGCATTCCACAACGTGCGAGTGGAGGAGCCGCTCACGACTTGGGGTTTCGGCAT
>JBHIEQ010000408.1:0-2429 GCA_046760725.1 Gemmatimonadales bacterium | reverse complement strand
CAGTCGAATCCGCTCTACGCCCCCTTGGGCGCCGAGCGGGCTCGTCTGCCCGAGCCCGAGGCTCAGCAGCGCAAGGCCGGCCAGCGGTCCTCTGGATATCATGGAACCTCCGTCTGAGCTGACGTTGGTATTGTATCTCTTTCAGCGGGTAGGATGCACGGGGCCGCGACTTGGTCGCGGAATGTTTTCGAGGGTCGCACGCCGGTCCTCACGTCGCGAAATCGATCAAGTAGGCGAGCGCCTCCTCCGGATAGCGGTGATCCTTGTCCCAGCGCTCGATCGCTCGCGCGATCAAGGCCGGGTGCTGGTTCGAGACGGTGTGCGGAAGGATGAGCACGCCCGCGTGCGGCGCACCCGCCTGGAACGCCTCGACCGTCAGCGAGATGTAATCATCCCGATTGCGTGTCACGAACACTCGGTGATCGGCCGCGGCGAATCGTAGCTGCTCCCGGTCACTAAGCCCGCGCCGGCCCAGCTCGTGCACGCTGCGGACGTCCAGTCCGAGGTCGCGGGCGATTACCGCCGCCTCGGGGTGGACGTCTTCATCGAGCAGGTATTGCAGCGGCGGTTCCGGTGCGCCGGCCTAGGACGTGGTCTTGGGCCGGACAGCATATGGCAGCTCTCGGCGTACGCGCTCGGGTGTCCACGCCGCTTCGCGGGCCAGTCGCTCGTCGATCTCCGTGGGATAGAGTTCGTAGTAGCCGATCGCGGAGCGGAGCTGTGAGTCGCTGAGCCACGGGTAGCTCGCGCGGAGCGCCTCGAACTCGTAGTCCGCTGCCTTCCAGGCGGCGATTATCTCCCACACGTCGAGGCCACTTCCGGCAAGCGCGGCGCGCCGGCCCGTTGCGCCATCGACGAACACGACCCCCGGGGCGCGTCGCATGCGCACGGCCTCCTCCAGAAGCTCTGCCGCCGTCGCAGACCAGCTCCTACCGCGCCGTGCCGATTCGCGCTCGATCTCACTGGCTAGGGGCTCGGAGACGCGTATGCCTCGAGACTTGGAACTCATGTGCACATGATGCACAAAGTGCAAAAGATTGTCAATTAGAGTGATAGGGCGAGTGGCGAGCCTCCCCCGAATCTGGCTGCTGAAGGCGGCGCCGAGCAGGAGAAGGCGTAGGAGGGCGCCGTGCTTCAGCCGGGCTGCGAGTACTGCGGGGGAGATCCTTGCGGTGGGACCGCGGCAACGGTGTTATAACGATGTTATTGAGAAAGACCCACTGGCATAGAGCATGAGCGCACCGAAGCCGAATCCCGTTGAGCCGTTTCTCCAACGCCAGGGCGTTCTCGTGCTGGACGGAGGTCTCGCCACCGAGCTCGAGGCGCGGGGCCGCGACCTCAGCGACCACCTCTGGTCGGCGAGACTGTTGCTTGACGACCCGGATCTCATACGTGCGGTACATCTCGACTATTTGCGCGCGGGCGCCGACTGCATAACGAGCGCCAGCTATCAGGCGACCATCGAAGGGCTCGCGACTCGCGGCCTTAGGAAAGAGGAGGCCGCCCAGGTGATCCTGTCGTCGGTGCGCCTCGCCGTGGAGGCGCGCGAGGAGTTCTGGACCGTTCCGGAGCATCGCAGGGGACGCCTCAAGCCAATCGTGGCCGCGAGCGTGGGTCCCTACGGCGCGTATCTGGCCGACGGCTCCGAGTACACGGGCCGCTACGATCTCGACCGCGCGGGGCTTCTGGGGTTCCACCGCGAGCGCTGGCGGATCCTGGCCGCGTCGGAGGCCGATCTCCTCGCGTGCGAGACGATCCCCTCGAGCGTCGAGGCGGAGGCCTTGCTCGAGCTGCTTGGGGAGACGCCGCATGTTTGGGCCTGGTTCAGCTTCAGCTGTCGCGACGAGCGCAGCTTGAGTGACGGTATGCCGATCGCCCGGGTCGCGGCGAGCTTGCGGGACGAACCCCGGGTCGTCGCGGTAGGGATCAACTGCACGCCGCCTCGGTTCATTCGCGCGCTCATCGAAGAGGTTCGCGCTGCCTCCTCCAAGCCCGTCGTCGTCTATCCCAACTCGGGCGAGGTGTATGACAAGGAATCGAAGCGCTGGGTTGGAGACGCCGAGCCGGTTGATTTCGGCCGGTTGAGCGACGAGTGGCTGAAGGCGGGTGCCACGCTCATCGGCGGCTGCTGCCGCACCGGGCCCGTGCACGTCCGGGCGATCAGGGAGCGGCTGGTGATGTGAGGGTCACCGTGCATGTGCTGGGCGGTACGACGCACGCCCCGCCTGGGGCCGGCATCATGGCGGCGGTCCACGACCCGACGCTCGTTGCCGCGAACCATTTACCTGTCGCACGTCGGTGCCTACGGCTCGAACCCCACTTAGCTCGGCCGGGCTTCCGGCTCGATGAGGGGCGACTGGTTCCAGGCCGGCTTTGCAACGGGCCGATGTCAATTCACAACGGGGTGACGCGAAGCGACATCAGGTCGC
>JBHIEQ010000407.1:0-2429 GCA_046760725.1 Gemmatimonadales bacterium | reverse complement strand
CACCTCACGCTTGCGGCGGCTTCCGAGCATTCCCACGTAGCGCGCCGGCGAGGCAGCCGTCCGCTCGATGATCTGGGCGTCGTAGCTGTGTCCCCGAGTGGTGGCGAGAACGTAGTCGTCCTCGTCCAGCTCCATGCGGTCGAGCACGCTACGGAAGTCATCCACCACCACCTCGTGCGCTTCGGGCACCCGCCGCGCGTCTGCGAACTCCGCGCGATCGTCGGTGATCAACACATGAAAGCCTGCGCGGGCTGCGAGTCGCGCAATCTCGGCGCCGACGTGGCCGGCACCGAAAACTATGACGCGCGGCACACGCTCGATCGGCTCCACGAAGGCTCCGATCTCTTCGTCGAGCGAAGCCGTGCCGCGCCTCGCGCGAGATCCCTCCGCTGCGTTGCTGCCACGTTCCCCACCCGTCGCGACCCAACCCCCTCCCACCCCGATCGTCTCGTCGCCGAGCACGGCCAGTTTCCGGGCGCCGCGGGACCAGTCGAGCCCCGTGTACACCGTGCCCGCCTTCCGTCCGACGATCGCCTCAGCGACCGCGCCATAGAGTGCCGCCATTTCCGGCGCATGGGCTAGGGGCTCGAGAAACAGTTCGACCGTACCTCCGCACGAGAGCCCGATGTCGCCGGCCTCGTCCGCATTCAGGGTGTGTCGTACGATGTGCGGCCGCCCCGCCCTGGCCGCCGCGATCGCCTGATCGGTGACGTCTGCTTCCACACAGCCACCACCCACCGTACCCCAGCGCCGCCCGTCCTCCGTCACCAGCATCTTCGCGTCTTGCGCCATAGGTAGAGAGCCGCGGTGCCGTGAGACGGTCGCGAGGGCTCCCACGACCCCCTCGCGCGCCAGGGTCTCCGCGGCCCGCCAGAGCTCGACGCGTTCTCTCACCGCGCGCCCATCTCCCCCAGCCGCTCCACCGCGCGACGCAGATGGGGGATGACGATCGACCCGCCTACGACAAGAGCCACCGCAAACGTCTCGAACATCTCTTCTTTCGTCGCTCCCTCCTCGTGGCTGCGCACGATGTGGTAGGTGATGCAGTCGTCACACCGCAGGACCATCGATGCGGCAAGGCCCATGAGTTCTTTGGTCTTGGCGTCAAGGGCCCCCGATTCGTACGCCCTCGCGTCCAACGCGAAGAACCGATTGATCGTGAGGTTCCCGGCGGCTTGGATCGCATCGTTCATCTTGGCGCGGAAATGCTCGAAGGCGGCGACTGAATCGGCGGGATGCGACATCGAGACTCCCGAGAAGGGACGCATTCAATGTAGGAAGGAGAGAAAACTCGCAGAAGGGGCGGCCGTTGTGCCGTCCCGCCGTCGCGCCGTTGTGGAGGGGGTGGCGCGCTGCCCCGATCAGTGATGCCCCGTGAACTCCGCCTCTGCCGCAAGTCTTGGGCTCACCATGGGGAAGGCCCGGGCGAACAGCCCGTAGGCCAGGAGGAACAAGCCGAGAAATCCTGCGGTGATCCCAAGCTCGGGCATGCCGAACGCGGGGGCCTCGGTGAGCGAGGGTTGCACCAGCAGGTAACGCTCGAGCCAGATGCCCGCAAAGCTGATTAGCGCGAAGAGAGTGAATGTCAGCGGTGTCACCTTCGCCTTCACCCAGATCAGCCCCCAGAAAGGAATCAAGAACACCATGAGGCCCACGAGCACGGCGATGGGTCTCCAGTCCGCCCACAACCGGAAGAACACAAACGACGTTTCCTCGCGCAGGTTGCCGTACCAGATCACGAGTAGCTGGCTGTACATGAGGTAGGCCCAGAACACAGAGAAGCCGAAGATCAGCTTGCCCAGGTCATGGACCTGCTCGTGCCCCACCATCTCGTCCATGTCCAACCTGCCGCGCCAGTACACCATCATCAGCCCCAACATGGTGAGACCCGTCAAGAACGCACCCATGAAGAAGAATGCCCCGAACAGGTTGCTCAGCCAGTAGGGCGCGAGGGACATGATGAGGTCGAACGCGAGAAGCGTGAACAGGTACGCGTAGAGCAGGCAGAGAGCCGGCGCCAGCCGGTTGATGCGGTTCTCGATCCTCGACAGCTCCTCGGGACTCCCCGCATAGTTACCGACCAAGCGGTCGTAGAGCGACCTTTTCCATCCCGTCACGTGCTCACGCGCCGCCACAAGATCTGGCTTCATGTCGTGATACACGAAAGCGATGGACAACCCGAACACCACGAGCAATGCCGCGAGGTCGCGCCAGAACACCCACGAGGTCGTGAGCCATTGGCCGCGCGCCGGTGTGGGGTGCTCGATCCAGGGAAAGAGATAGTCCCTCCCCAGAAACAGCGCCAAGAAACAGATGAGCGAGATCGGGAGGAACCCCACTGCCGCCTCGGCGAAACGGATTATCGCCCCGGACCACACGCCTTTCGTGATCTTCTGGGTCGCGGCGACCTGGGGGCGGAGAGTGCAGAG
>JBHIEQ010000406.1:0-2435 GCA_046760725.1 Gemmatimonadales bacterium | reverse complement strand
CCTGACCACGCTCCACGGCCGGCTCGACATCCCGGAACTCGCACCCCAAGGCCCGCTCGCCCCAGGCCTGGGCGGCCGCAACGCCGCTTTTTCTCCTTCAGGCCTGTCTCGGCATGGAAGTCGTGGCCTCCGAGGGGAGGGTCTACTTCAGGAGCCCCTTCCTGCCGCAATCGCTCCAGGAGATCCAGGTGAACGGACTGCGCGTGGGCGACGGCAACGTGGATCTATTGATCACGCGCTACGAGGAGGACGTGGGTGTGCGGCTCATGCGGAGGGTGGGCGACGTGGAGCTGGTGGTGTTGAAGTAGGGGGGGATCATCGCGCGCCACCACTCCCTCCGTCGCCCTACCCGCAGCCACGGCTTCTACGATACCCACGACCTCGGCCTCATCCGCCTCGAAGCACGCACCACTCAGCTCCAGAAAGACCACGGCCGTGAGGAATGCGACGCGTTCGTTCCCATCTCGGAAGGGCGAGCTGCCGGAGGGCGTTGCGGTACCGTTTGGCCGCACGCTTCGCGACGGCCAGCGCCTGGTCCGTCACAGGGTCGTACGGGGTCAGCAGAATCCCGCGATCCGTCTCGATGGCGAGAAGCCGGTCGCCCGGCTCCACATGAAGTCGGTCGGCCATGTCCTTGGGAAGCGTGGTGCCCACGGAGCCGCCGACCCGACGGACCTTTACCTCTCTTACCATCCGTGCGGTCTAACATATGTGCTACTTTGCGGCACGGCTGCTGTTGCCAGAGCGTCCGGCCATGCGCATCTTCGTGCCGGCGGCGATCCCCGCCGAACCTCGTGGGCCCTGCCTCAAGCCAGGGTCATCCCGAGGCAAAGGGGCGTACTCCCGGATCCGTATCGCACCGAGCCGAGGCCTCGTGAGGAGATCGCGATGAAGGAGCCGCGGCGCATGCCGCGAAGGTGGCTATTCTGGTGACGTTCTTCCGCCAGACCGATCCATACGACGTCTGTATCGTGGGCTCCGGCGCCGGTGGCGGCATGGCCGCCAAGGTGTTGACCGACGCAGGTGCCAAGGTGGTGATGCTCGAGGCAGGTCCGATGTGGGACAACGCCACCGACTCGGCCATGCTCACCTGGTCGTACGAGTCGCCGCGCCGGGGCGCCGCTACGCCTGAGCGGCAGTTCGGAGAGTTCGTGGCGAGCCTCGGCGGCTGGTCCCTCCCGGGCGAGCCCTATACGACCGCGCCCGGCACGCGGTTCGACTGGTTCCGCTCGCGCATGCTGGGCGGGCGCACCAATCACTGGGCGCGCATCTCGCTCCGGTTCGGTCCCGACGATTTCCGGCGCAAGACGCTACAGGGACTGGGTGACGACTGGCCCATTGGCTACGACGACCTGAAGCCGTACTACGACCGGGTTGATCGTCTGATCGGCGTGTTTGGAAGCGCCGAGGGCCTGCCGAACGATCCCGATGGCGTATTCCTGCCGCCGCCCAAGCCGCGCTGCTGGGAGTTGCTCATCAAGCAGGCGGCGGAACGGCTGAATGTGCCCGTGATCCCATCGCGCTTGTCGATCCTCACGAGACCGCTCCACGGACGGCCCGCTTGCCACTACTGCAACCAGTGCAATCGCGGCTGCACGGTGAACGCCAACTTCACGTCCACCAACGTGCTGGTGCTGCCGGCGCTCGCGAGCGGTGGTCTCACGCTCCGTACCAATGCCATGGTGCGCGAGGTGACGGTCGACCGTAACGGCCTCGCCAACGGGGTGGTCTACATAGACAAGGAGACCGGGCGCGAGCACCGCGTGGATGCGCGGATCGTAGTACTCGCGGCAAGCGCGTGTGAATCGGCGCGCATCCTGCTCAACTCGACTTCCACGCACCATCCCCATGGGCTTGCCAACTCGGGCGGCCAAGTGGGGCGATACCTCACCGATACCACGGGAACCGACGTGGCCGGGTTCATCCCTGCGCTGATGGACGGCATACCGCACAACGAGGACGGGGTGGGCGGCGCGCATCTCTACATGCCGTGGTGGCTCGACAACGCCGAGCTCGACTTTCCACGCGGGTATCACATCGAGATCTGGGGCGGGCGCGGGATGCCGGGCTACGGGTTCATGAGCAATATCCACGAGCTCCAGGGGGGCGGATACGGCACGGACCTCAAGGACGATTACCGCCGGTACTACGGCTCGGTGGTGGGAATGTCGGGGCGCGGCGAGATGATTCCCAACGACGATACCTACTGTGAGATCGACCCTGAGGTCGTGGACCAGTGGGGCATCCCGGTCTTGCGGTTCCATTTCAAGTGGAGCGATCACGAATACAACCAGGTGCGGCACATGCAGGAGACGTTCCGCGCGATCATTCGCGAGATGGGCGGTGAGCCGTTCGGCGAGATGCCGTCGCGCGAGCAGGGCTACGGCATCGCTCCCGGCGGCCGCATCATCCACGAAGTCGGGGTCACGCGTATG
>JBHIEQ010000405.1:0-2447 GCA_046760725.1 Gemmatimonadales bacterium | reverse complement strand
CCGTCCCGCGGAGGGCCTGCTTCTCTCCCGAGGTCTCGACGGCCACGTGACCGCGTCCAGGGGCGTCCTGCTGGGCGTCACCACAGCGGACTGTGTGCCCGTGTATCTGCTCCACCAGAAATCCGGAACAATCGGCCTGGTTCACGCCGGGTGGCGAGGCACGAGGGACGGGGTCCTGATGGCGGCCGTGCGAAAAGTGTGTCGGATCGCGGGCGAGGGGCCTTGGGATCTCGTAATGCATTGCGGTGTAAGCATTTGTGGCTCCTGCTATGAGGTTGGCCCTGAGGTCCTGAGCATGTTCGGAGGCGATGCGGAGAGAGGGCCGGGGAAGCTGGACTTGAGAGCCGTGCTCGCGGGGCAGGCGCAAGCGCTCGGGATCGAGAGGGTGACCGTCAGCAGCTGGTGCACTCTGCACCACGAGGGGAGCTTCCACTCCCACAGGGGATCTGGGGCCGGTGGAGGACGCATGCTGGCATACCTCGGCCGGCCGCGAGCTTGAACCGGCGATCGGCAAGACGTACATTGTTACACACGCGGTGAATGCGTGCGGGCGTAGCCGGCCCGCTTTTTTGTTGGCTTGGACGAAATGGACGAGCAGCTAGCCGAGTTTACAGCGGAGATCCGGGCTCGCGTGGCGGGCTTGGGGTATGAGCTGGTGGATCTCCGCATGCGCGGGGCGCCGAAGCGGCGGGCTTTGCAGATTCGAATCGACCTGCCGGACGCCCGGCCGGGTCACGGTGTGACGGTGGATCAGTGCGCCACCGTGAGCCGGGCGCTGGAGCAATGGCTCGACGGCACGCTGGCTCTTGGCCGTCGGTATCGTTTGGAGGTCTCTTCGCCGGGGATCGAGAGGCCCGTCCGCTGGCGTGAGCACTGGGAACGGTTCACGGGCCGCGATGTCAGGGTTCGCCTGGCGGACCGCGGGCGCGTGACGGCAACGATCGTGCGCGTGCTGGAGGACGAGGACTCCGTGGTGCTCAGGCCCCTCGGAGGGACCGGGGAGGTGGTGGTACCGCTGGCCGAGGCGCGAGATGCTACGCTGGTCGTGGACTGGTCGCAGGTTGACCGCTCCATGTCTCGATAGAGCGACCGAAGATCAAGGAGTCTAGATGACTACGTCCGCCGACGTGCTTGCAGCGCTGAAGGAGCTCGCGAACGTCAAGCAGCTGGATCGCGACGAGCTGATCGAGCTCCTGAAGGACGGCATACATGCGGCACTGGTGAAGCGGTTCGGCCCCTCGGTGCGCGCCGAGATAGAGATCGACGACGCGAAGGGCACGATTCACACGACGGCGCTCAAGAGCGTGGTGGAGGTCGTAGAGGATCCCAGCTCGCAGATCTCGCTGGAGGACGCTCGCTGGGAGGACCCGGAGTTCCAGATCGGGGACGTTCTCGAGGAGGAGGTGCCCTTCGAAGAGTTTGGGCGCCTCGCAGTACAGGCCGCGAAGCAGCGGATAATCCAGCGTGTGCGTGAGGGTGAGCGCACGCGCATCCGGGAGGAATTCGGTCCCAAAGTGGGTGAGCTGATCTCAGGGGAGGTCCAGCAGATCGAGCGGGGCCGACTGGTGATCATGGTGAATCGATTCCGCGAGGCGGAGGCGATCATCCCCTATCGCGAGCAGAACCCGCGGGAGCACTTCCATCAGGGCGACGCGATTCGGGCCGTCCTCAAGCGATTGGAAGAGACGCCGAAGGGACCGCGTCTCATTCTCTCCCGGGCCGACCCGATGTTCGTGCAGGCGCTGTTCAGGTTGGAGGTTCCGGAGATCCAGCAGGAGATCGTTGAGATACGGCAGGCCGCAAGGGAAGTGGGTAGCCGCAGCAAGATAGCCGTCGTGAGCCGGGACGACTCGATCGACCCGGTCGGTGCGTGTGTCGGGATGAAGGGGAGCCGCGTGCAGGCGGTAGTGAACGAGCTGAGCGGAGAGCGGATCGACATCGTGCCGTGGTCGTCCGACCCGGAGCGGTTCGCCAAGTTGGCACTGGCCCCGGCCCGGGTGTCACGAGTGTTCTCCGACCCCGAGGGTAGGACGATTCAGGCGATTGTGGACGAGGACCAGCTGTCGCTGGCGATCGGGAGGAACGGTCAGAACGTGCGTCTCGCCTCGGAGCTGACGGGATGGAAGATCGACCTCTACAGCAGCCGGGAATGGCTTGAGCGTGGTGAAGAGGGGCCGCTCTTCGTTCCGCTTCCACCGGAGGACGAGCTCGTGGCGGACGTGGTACTCAACGAGTTGAAGGGGCTGCCCGGAGAGCTGGTCGAGACGCTGGAGGCGGCCGGTTTCAAGACACTGAGAGACGTTCTTGATCTGGAGCTGGAGGATGTGCTCAAGATCGAGGGGATAACCGCCGATCAGGCGGAGGTCCTCATGGGATTTCTCTCCGAGCTCACCGAGGAGAGCGCCGAGGCCGAGGGGGAAGGAGCGGGGGAGAGAGAGGGAGAGGGA
>JBHIEQ010000404.1:0-2453 GCA_046760725.1 Gemmatimonadales bacterium | reverse complement strand
CGACAACAAGGTGAAGTCGTTCTCCACCCTGTACGCCACCAACCACAAGTTCTATGGATTCGCGGACTTCTTCCTGAACATCCCCGTTCACACGGGGGGCGGCGGGCTCCAGGACGTTGCGGTGAAGGCGTTCGTGGCACCCATTACCGACGTGAGAGTCGCCGTGGACGCGCACAAGTTCTCTCTGGTGGAGCAGGGAACCCGGTCGTCAAAGGATCTGGGCAATGAGATCGACGTGACGGCGATGTACCGCTACAGCGCCAATCTCAGGGTCACCGCCGGCTGGTCGTACATCTTCAAGGGCCAGGCGCTGGAAGACCTGGGACGGCTCACGGAGGACATGAAGTTCGCCTACTTGATGCTCACGGCGAGCTACTGACGACACACCGCGCAAGAGAGGCGCGCTCTGGGTGGGAGCGCGCCTCTGCGCGCTGCCGATTGAGGAGGCATTGCCAGGCATGCTTCGTCTAGCACGGCTCACGTTCAGGGGCCTCGTCCCCCTCATCGTCGTATCACTCGCTCCCGTCCCGGGAGCCGCCCAGACTGGGCTCCTGGTGCTCGCGGCGGAACGCAAGGCACCCGCAGTGGAACTCTTGCGTGAGGCAGTGCGCCGCATCGAGTGGCCGCACGGCCCCGCCGCCCTGTTGGTGTCACGCTCCGACGCGCGGCCGGATCAGTGGGAAGCCATCCTCCGAGAGCTGGCGAGACGCGGCGCGAGGCGAATTGTCGCCCTCGAACTCGTGGCACCGGGCGACGAAGCCGTGCTGTTGCGCGGCTACCTCTCTCAGCGACCCGTCTCCATCGCCCTCGAGGACACTCAACCAGTCGTCGCGACGGGTGACATCACGCCCGACCGGCTGGCCGCCGTGATCGCCGAGCGTGCGGAAGCCGCCGTTCGAGTGGAGGCTCGGGCAGTGGCTGCGGCCCGTGAGAAACACGGCCGCGTCTATCGCCTCGGTCCGGTGAACGTGACCGCCACCCGCCGGCCGCGGGACAGCTTCGGCACGCCGGGCGCCGTGACAGTGCTGGACGACACGCTGCTCGCCCAGCGCGTGCACAACAACGTCGCCGAGCTGTTCCGGGAGATACCCGGCCTCGACGTGGACGGCGTGGGGACGAGTCAGCGGAGGCCCATGATTCGCGGGCTGGTGGGCCAGCGGGTGTTGCTCATGGAGGACGGCCTCAGGCTCAACAACTCAAGGCGGCGCCAGGACTCGGGCGAGATCACGGCACTCGCGGACATGGGCGATGTCGAGCGCGTCGAAGTGGTACGGGGTGCTTCATCGGTGCTCTACGGATCCGACGCGCTGGGCGGCGTCGTGAACGTCATCTCGCGGCGCCCCTCCTACAGGCCTACCGCGGGTCTAAGCGACGCAGCCCTCGCCTACCGCTACAGCACGACGGACAAGCAGAACAGGATCGCGGGTGGCCTGACGGGAGGATTCGGGCGTCTCGCCATCCGGCTACGGGGCACGTTTCGGGACGCGGAGCCCTATGATGCGCCCGCAGGAGATTTCGGCCAGGTCTCGCTCGCGAGCCCCACAAGGGTGGAGGACACCGGTGTGAGAGACTACAAGGTGTCGGGTCAGGTCGGCTACCTAATAGCGCCCGGCACGAGGGCCTTCGCCAAGTACGAGCGATATCGGGCCGATAGTGCGGGATTCGGGTTCGTGGAGCCCTCGGCCCTGAGTGACGACCCAGCGCCGCGCGTGCAACTCCTCTTCCCGGAGCAGACCTTCGGCAAGTTCAGCGCGGGATTCGAGGGCACCCGGCTCGATCTTCCCTTCGCCGACCGTGTGAGCGTCGCCCTCTATCGGCAGAGCAACGAGCGGCAGTTCGACACGTACGTCGAAGTACCGCTCGGGCCGAGCGCCCAATCGCGGAGTGTCACCCGCAACCACTCGGACATAGACACGTGGGGCTTCCGCGCCGAGCTGAAGCGGGCCGTCTCGGCCAGCCTGCTGCTCACATATGGTGTCGACCTGTTTCGCGATCGCACGACGAACACAGACTCCACGACGAGGACTGTCGTAGGGTTCGGCGCGCCGTCCACTACCGTACGCGGTGCCCCCAGGGTGCCCAACGCGAGCTTTCGGAGCGCGGGGGCGTTTCTTCAGGCCGACCTGGCCATGGGCCGTCGAGCAGACCTCGTCTTGGGAGCGAGGTACCAGGACGTGAGGGCCAGGACGCGGGAGACGCCCGACGTGACCCGACCGCCGATAGACGCCGTCGATCGCACCGTGGTGGGGAGCGCCGGCGTTGTCTATCGGGCGTTCGAGCAACTCGCGCTCGTCGGTTCAGTGGGGCGGGCCTTCCGTTCTCCCAATCTGGTGGAGCGCTTCTTTGAGGGGCCGTCGCCGGAGGGACGCGGTACGTGGATCGCGAACCCCAACCTCGAGCCCGAGACCAGCCTGAACGCCGACCTCGGAGCGCGGTACCGCTCGGATCTCGTG
>JBHIEQ010000403.1:0-2455 GCA_046760725.1 Gemmatimonadales bacterium | reverse complement strand
TACTCGTCCACCATCCACGCCATCACCTGCTGATTGGTGCCCATGTCGGGAGCGGGAATGTCGCGGTAAGGACCCAGCACGATGGCGATTCGGCTCGTGAAGCTGCGCGTCAAGCTCTGCAACTCGTAAGGCGATAGCTGCCGGGGATCCACCTGCACTCCGCCCTTCGCACCCCCGAAGGGCACGTCGAGCAAAGCGGTCTTCCAAGTCATGGTGGTCGCCAGCCCGATCACCTCGTCCTCGTCCGCCTCGGGATGGTATCTCACACCTCCCTTGCACGGGCCGCGGGCTCCGCTGTGCTGGACCCTATAGCCCCGGTAGGACTCGATCGAGCCGTCGTCGCGCCGCAATGGGACTTCCACCGCCACGATCCTGAACGGCATCCTGATCAACTTGCGCATGTAGTCCTCCAAGCCGATCAGGTCCGCTGCCGTATCGAATTGGGTCTTGACGATCGCGCCGGTGCGCATTGGTGACTTCGTCGGATTCTGCATGGTCGGGCCAATTTAGGATTCGCAGCGCGACGGGGAAGGGGGGTGGGCGGGACGGGGGCTGGGGGTAGATCCGACACGCGACCGCATATATTGGTCTCATGAATGCCATTGACTCTTTTGCCGCGAGCAACCGGGCCCGACTCCTCTCGGAACTCAGAGATCTCCTGAGGATCCCGAGCATTTCCACCGATCCCGGCCACGCGTCCGACTGTCGCCGCGCCGGCGAATGGGTGGGCGAACATCTGCGCGGTCTGGGCTGCAAGAAGGTCGACCTCCTCGGCAGTGACACCCACCCTGTCGTCTGGGCCGAGGGCCCGCCCGCGCCGGGCCGCCCGAGTTTGCTCGTTTACGGTCACTACGACGTGCAACCTTCCGATCCGTTGGACCTGTGGGAGTCACCTCCGTTCGAACCGACCGAACGTGACGGCAATCTCTATGCCCGCGGGGCGACGGATGACAAAGGTCAGTTCTTCGCCATCGTGAAAGCATTCGAGGCCGCGAGCGCTGGCGGTAAGCCGCCGGTCAACGTGCGCTTCCTGATCGAAGGTCAGGAGGAGTCAGGCAGCGGGGTGCTGTTCGATCTGCTGGAGAAGCGGCCCGAGCTGGTGGAGGCCGACGCGGCGCTGGTCTCCGACACCCCCTACTACGCGCCCGGATGGCCCTCCGTGGAAGTAGGCCTGCGCGGCATCTGTTACGCGGAGATCGGCGTCAGGACGCTGGAGACCGACCTCCACTCGGGATTGTACGGCGGTGTAGCCCCCAACGCTCACGAGACTCTGGTGAACATGCTGGCCCGACTCAAGTCGCCCAGCGGAAGGATCCGGATTCCCGGCCTCTACGAGGCGGTCGAACGACCGAGCAAGAAGGAACGCCTCGCCTGGGAATCCCTCCCCTTCTCGGAGCGCAAGTACGCCAGGGAAGAGGTGGGAGCCAGAGAGCTGACCGGCCTCAAGCGCTACTCGGTGTTCGAGCGTCTCTGGGGCCTTCCGACTTTCGAGATCCACGGCATAACGGGAGGGTTCACGGGAGAGGGAGCCAAGACCGTGATCCCGGCCGCGGCGGGTGCCAAGGTGAGCCTCCGGCTCGTGCCGCGCCAGCGAGCCAAGACCGTGGCAAGCCAGCTGGAGAAGGCGGTGAAGTCGGTCGCGCCGCGATACGCGCGGGTTTCGTTCCGGGTTATACACGACGCCGACCCGGTGCTGGTGAAGACCGACGCGCCGGCTTTCGCCCACATAGACCGAGCGTTCGAGGAGGTCGAGGGCCGCGGCATCGTGTTCACTCGCTCGGGAGGATCTATTCCGATAGTTCCGGCGCTGGGCAAACGGGGAGCGCCCGTCGTCGTGACCGGAGTGGGGTTGCCCGACGACAACCTGCACGCCCCCAACGAGAAGATAGGAATCGACCAGTACCTGAAGGGGGTCAGGGTCTACGGCAGGTTCATGCAGTTGATGGGACAGGCCGGAGCCTAACCGCGCCGACGCTCACGCGCTCAGGAGCTGCTCCGGCGTCAAGGCGCGCGGCGTCTGCTCGAACACCTCGCTGAATCCCAGAACGACCTCGTCGGCGGCGCGTGCCCACAAATCGCGCGGGGCGCGTTCGCCCAGCTCCTTGCGCATGCTCGTCATCTCAACCTCGTGTATTCCGCATGGAACGATGAGATCGAAATACGAGAGATCGGTCGCCACGTTCAGCGCGAAACCGTGCCACGTGACCCATTGCTTCACGTGGATGCCTATGCTCGCGATCTTGCGTCCCGCCGTCCAGACCCCGGTGTACGCCTGGCGGCGGCCCGCTTGAATGCCGAATCGCCCGAGGGCGTGGATAAGGGACTCCTCTAGCTGTCTCAGAAACCAATGCAGATCGCGCTTGTGCTCGGCCAGCGCGTAGATGGGGTAACCGACCAGCTGTCCGGGACCGTGAAAGGTCACGTCGCCACCTCGCTCCACCTCGAACAGCTCGAC
>JBHIEQ010000402.1:0-2461 GCA_046760725.1 Gemmatimonadales bacterium | reverse complement strand
GGTGGAATCTCCTCGGGCACGATCTTCTCGATCCGGCCACGGGTCTTGTCGTTGACCCAGGAGTTGATCGCGTCCGATGCCGCGGGACTTGAGAAATCCAGTCCGCGCACCTCGGCGTCGAAGTAGGTGCGGTTGACGTCTATGAACGACTGGAGCGGCGTGATGAACGTAGTCGTGTACCAGATCGAGTTGGCCAAGATCCACTCGACCGCGGGGTCGAGATCCTGAAGCAGGTCGATCAGGCTGCGGTAGCTCTCGTTCACCTCCTGAATGGTCATCCCCTGAAGCTCCAGGGTCTGTTGCATCGCCTCCCGCGTGGTGCCTGCGGCCCCGTTGTAGGTCATGCCGAGGGCCATGGCGACCGAGAGTGGGGAGATGAAGACGTTCTTGTCGGGCTCCTCCTGGCTGTTGATCTCCTTGAAGAGCTTGAAGGCGAAGCGGTTGTCGGCTTCTACGAGCTTCTGCTCGGCCACGGTGAGCTGGCGTGGCAGCTCGTCGATGGGGCCGAACGAGTCGCCGCAAGCGGTGATTGCGAGGCCTGCGGACGCGCACAACAGCGGACGAAACAGTCTCATAGGCGCACCTCGGTGCGGCCACGCAGCGGCCCCTCACGCTTGGGAAGGCGTGCGTGGCTTCGGTTGGTGGTTGCGGGTTGGATGCCGCGCACAGCCGGCCCTGGTGGGACCGGTGCTTCGGCGGGAACCGAAGTCACGAGGCCCGCGCACACTGCCAGTGCTGCTAGCCGACCACCGTGCATGGCCACCCTCCAGGGCAGGGGAGGGCAGTGGGTGTTCTAGTCAGCATAGGACCCCTTTCGTGAGGAATGGGTCCGGGGGGGCGAGGCCGGGGGCCCGCCGGCTATGTGGAGAGTGAGGAGGCTCGGGGAGCGGATAGGTTGTCCGCAACACCGCCGACAGCGAGACCGGGCGCCTGTCGAAACCCTGCCAAGACATTGATATCGCGCCACCTGGGCATAAGTGCCCACCGTCACAGCATACGGCAACCGAGGTGGCTACTGTTTGGTCAGGCCTCGCTATGTCGAGGGTGCCATGACTCGTGTGTGGGCTGGTCCGGTGCAAGTACTAGTAGCCGTGGTCGCGATCGGCTGTCAGGAGATCGAGGCACCGGCCGAAGTGGTGGAAGGGGACTGTCCGCAGATGATCGATTCCGTGACGGCCGTTGCGGACTGGGCGACGGTTGGCGTGGATTCGCTGACTGGAACCGTCGAAGAGACAGTAGTCGCCATCCCTGTTGACACGACTGGGGGTTGAAGACGGGTCCCTCGCTCTCCGGGAATCGTGTCGATAGGAAACCCTCGTCGTGTCCCTATAGCACCACTGCGCGCCCACGCTCTCCCGGCGGCAGCCTCTCAGCCAGGCGCCGATCCGCGGTCACGAATTCCGTGTCCAACCTTAACGCCAGCACCACGTAGCTCGCGTCGTACACCGTGAGCCCCCAGGCCGCGGCGAGAGCGACGGCGGCCGCATACTCGTCGTGTCCCAGCGAGAAGGTCTCGATTTCCAGGTCGGCGAAGTTCCGGTAGCCCTGTTCGGCCGCTTCGGCGTCCAGCCCGGCGCCCCGGACCAGGACGTTCGCCACCTCATAATGGATCAGTTCCGGAGCGACCAACGGGTCGGCTCCGGACATGTGCCCGTCCATCAGTCGCTGATACCGCTCCGGCGGATCAGGAGCCAGGAGCCAACCCAACAGGGCCGAAGCATCGACGACCTTCACCGGAGCGCGCGGGTCTCTCGAACGAGTTGAACCGGATCGAGATCCCGGAGTCGCGCGGCGTGTCGCCGGCGCCCCACATCCACCCGCTCGGCCGCGCGCATGAGTCGGCGCGGGCGAGCCGTGTCGCCCGCACCCCCCTCCTGATAGGTGTCTGCCGGGACAAGCACCACGAGCGGCTGGCCCTGACGGGTCACAGCGATGGGCCTGCTTTCACGCACCACTTCGTCCAGAGTGCTCCCGAGCCGCCGCCTCAGAGCAAGTACGTTGATGGTCTTCATGGAACATAATATAACATATTATATCACATCTCGAAACGCGGCTGGGTCGTGTCGCCCCGAGCACAACACTTCCCGAGTGGCTTGACTAACACGACGCCCAGCCTTACTATCTACTACGTATCTAGTAGCTATCATCCTATGGCCACTCATCTCACCAACCGCGAGCTCGACGTCATGTCGGTGGTCTGGGAGCGGGGCTCCGCTACTGTGGCCGAGGTGCTTGAGGCGCTCGGCGAAGACCTCGCGTACACCACCGTGCTCACCGTGCTGAGATCGCTCGAGGCCAAGGGCGCCGTGCGACATGAGCCGGAAGGGAAGGCGCACCGCTACTACCCCAGGATCCGGCCCTCGAGGATCGGCGATCGTTCGCTCAAACGCCTGCTCGACAAGGTGTACCAGGGGTCGCGCGAGCTACTGATCGCTCGGCTCGTATCCGACCAGAACGTCTC
>JBHIEQ010000401.1:0-2473 GCA_046760725.1 Gemmatimonadales bacterium | reverse complement strand
GGCGGGCTGCCGTGAGAGGCTCACTCGGCACCCTGAAGGGGAGCTTCGCAAGCACCAGGGCTCTGAGCGCGGGACCGGCCACATCCACTCCTTCCCAGAAACTGTCGGTGCCGAGTAGTACCGCCGAGCCGGCGTCGCGGAACCGCCGGAGCAGAAGATCCCGCTGGGCTTCCCCTTGTACTAGGAGCGGCCAGCGCCCGCCGATGCTTGCTCTCACCTGGGCGGCCACGCGCCGTAGCGCCGCGTGGCTCGTGAACAAGACGAACATGCCGCCGTCCGATGCATGCGCCAGCTCGACGACCGCCCGAGCCAATCGGTCCTCGTATCCCGCCTCGTCAGATCGCGGATCCGGGAAATCGGTCGGCACCCCGAAGAGACACTGCCGGTCGTACTCGAAGGGAGACGGCAGGACCTCCGCGCACTCCACCGGAACGGGCGGAATGTCCAGACCCAGCCTCTCCTCGAGAAACGAGAACTCCCCTCCCACAGCCAACGTCGCGCTCGTAAGCACGACCGTGTCCACGCGATCGAACAGCGTGTCGCGCAAGACGGGCGCGAGATTGAGAGGCACCGACGCGAGCCCGATTGGGAACGGCAACGGTCCCACGGGCCGCTGGCCCCGTCGCTCTACCCAGCGAACCGTCTCCATCCCGGGCGGCGGCGTCAGCGCGAGCCTCAGCCCGTCCAGTACCCCGTCCAGTCTCCGGACAACACCACGCATCTCCTGCAAGAGCTTGGCGCCCTTATCATCGTCCTCCACCTGCATCCGGTCCGCCACCGTTTCGACGCCGTCCTTAAGGCGTCCGAGAGTGGCCACGAGGTTCTCGAGAGCGGGCGCGAGCCCCAGACCCCATACCTCATCGTTCGCGAAGCTGTCGTCGAGCCTGAGAACCGGCTGTCCCTCCCGTTGGATTCGCTCTGCCAGCAGCACGAACAGTCTCTCGGCGTGGGCCCGTGCCTCGTTGACGGTGGGAAGAAGGCCCCTGTTGACCAGCTCGAGCGAGGCGGACGTCAGAAGATCGTCCTCCCTTGCCAGCTCGGCCGCAAGCGTGGGGAGCAATCCCTTCCCGTTCCGCTCCAGGCGGGACAGCAAGCGGGTTACACCGCGGGAGGTGACCTGCGACCCCAAGTGCTGTGCGGCAACGTCCTCCAGATGGTGAGCTTCGTCGAGGATCAACCGCCGGTACGGGGGAAGCACAGCCGCATCCTGCCAGTTCTCCTGCGCGCGCCGCACCGCGAGGTCCGCTGCCAGCAGGTGGTGATTCACCACCACCACATCGGCATCGGCCGCTCTGCGCCGCGCCGCAAACAAGAAGCAGTCGTTGAAGTGCGGACATTCGAGTCGCGTGCACAGGTCCGGCTCCGCCCGTACTTCCTCCCAGACCTCCTGCGAGGGCTCCGTCACGAGATCGGCCAGGGATCCGTCGGCGGTGGAAGCCGCCCAATCCACCAGATCCTCCAGCTCGCTCCGCCCCTCCGGCTCCAGCAACGACGCTTGCCCCTCCACCACGTGCTCCAGCCGCGAGATACACAGATAGTTGTTCCACCCTTTGAGCAGCGCGAACGCGGGAGGGCGCTCCCAATCAGAGAAGGCGCGTGCCAGGGCCGGCAGATCCTTCCCTACGAGCTGCTCCTGCAAGTTGATCGTATTGGTCGAGACAACCGTGCGCTCCTGATTGGCGCGCGCCCATACGAGAGCCGGCACGAGGTACGCGAACGACTTGCCCACGCCGGTGCCCGCCTCGACCAGACAGACTCCACCCTCGTTGTACCTGTCAACTACGTACGCCGCCATGTCACGCTGCGCAGGGCGATCCTCGAACCGACTAACGACCCCGGCAAGCGGCCCGCCGCCGCCGAGGAGATTGGCCGTCTCCACCGGATCCATCTCCTGGCGGATCCGGGGCTTGGGCACTTCGACGACGACGTACAATTCGGTCGCGTCGTTGTCGATGATGCCGAACCCCACTCCCGCATCGTGCAGCCTCGCCGCGACGTCGAGATCCGCCACAGACGGCTCCAGCTGGCCACCCGGATGGTTGTGTAGCAGCATCTCACCCCTACGGGCCACCCCGGGAAGCGCCAGCACGCACTCCACCGTCCCGCGCGCGACCGGCCTCACCGCGATGACCACTCCGTCCGCGTCCAGCTCCCCCACGAACGAGACCTCCCGGCCATCCACCTCCGCGATCTCCGCTCGGAGCACCGTCCTGGCCCCAGGTGAGATCCGGCTCACGTCTTGAGCTCGCGCTTCTTCGCCGCCGGAAACAGCACGTTGTTGAGAATCAGCCGATACCCCGGCGAGTTCGGGTGGAGCGACAGGTCGGTGGGCGGATCGCCGATCTGATGCTGCGGGTCCTCGGGGTCGTGTCCACCGAGGAACGTCCATGTTCCCCGACCGAAATCGCCATGGATGTACTTCACCCACGGCGCTCCGCGCTCCTCACCGAGAACCGTGACGCCGGGCTTCAAG
>JBHIEQ010000400.1:0-2474 GCA_046760725.1 Gemmatimonadales bacterium | reverse complement strand
AGTTACATCCGAGAACGCTCCAAAGCTCCTCCGGGTCTGCAAGGGATGTGAATGTCGAACTTCGATCTTGGAGATACGGCTCAAGCAGAGTGCGATCATTCCGGTTTACGTGCCCGATTCTGATCAGTGCCTTCTGATGCTGCTCGAGCTCGGCCGAACGATGAATATCAAGCGCAATCCGCGTCACCAAATCGAGCCCCCGGCGGAATCGCTCGCAGTACGATCGAAGCATTTCCTCCTTCGAGAGATCCGCGGTGTGCTGTGAACGTGGGCAGTAAGACTGGAGGTGCGGTTCAACACATGAGATGACATTGATTGCGGACTGCAAGTCCGCAAACACCGTAAGCCAGACCTCGGAGGGCCCGTGCTTCGAAACATAAAACGAGTCGGCGCCACCCGAGGAATGCAGATCCTCGAGGGCAGGAGCGCAGGCCTGGTTCACGATCTCCTCGGCGCCCCGATACCCAGCACCAGCTTTCGAAAGACACCAGCGGAGTCGCGTAAGATCAGGCACAACTAGACTCCGACTGCAGCGCGGCCTAACGACTTGGGCCATAAGCTGCGCGCGCGACCGCTCGCCAGCCAAGCGGAGACTGCACCTCAGCCGTAGCGCGCCTGGCGAACAAACCAACGCCTTCCTCAAGAACGTACGCGCGTGACAGCTTCATGGCCGTGTTAGGCGGCGCGCGTTTGGTCCGGCGGCCGCCGTGCTCTTGATTCAGGATTACCGCTCACGGAACCGGGTGGTTCGCGTTCCAGATGGCTCGAGTAATCCTCCAGCTGTTGTCAGCCTGCCGTCCCAGGATATACACGATCTTACCAACCTCTTCCGTCGTCTCTCCTCCCGCTTTCGGAGTCACCCGGAAGGTGTATGTTCCCCGGACGTACGCCCAGTCACCGGCGACTTTCACCTCGTCCAGAGTACTGACAATGTCCATGTCCAGATCCGCAAAGAATGGTCCCACTCTCCCCCACACAGCTTCCTTGCCCTCAAGGGATGGCTGGTTGGGTACCATCCAAATGATGTCCTCCCAAAGGAGGGACATCCATTCCTCGCCCAGGCCGGCGGTCACCGTGCTGTCGTATCGCTCAAACAGACCGCGAATCGCCGCGCTGTCTGCTTCACTCTCCCGACCCGTGGTGCGAGATGGCTCGGGGCGCTGCGTGCAGCCCGAGAGGAGAGCGGCTACGGCAAGAGCCAGGCTCGTGACCATGCGCTGGTATCCCATATGACCCTCCGTTTGTCAGAGTCCGCGCTAGTAGAACGGTCAGGCGCGGCCGCCTAACGGCCTTGCGTTTCACCTGCGCGGCAGCGTCCGCGCCAGGTTTGGGGCGCGGCACGACCACGAAACCTTCACCACCACAATCTAAGGCCTCGCCGCCGATGGCGCCCGCGTCAGGTGCAAACGCCGGTTAGGCGGCGGTGGGATCTATGGAACTGTTCACAGCCTCTGCTCGATCCGGCAACGCAAACCGTTCCGATCAACGCGCTGACCGAGCCAGTCGGTCTCGACCGGAGCGCCCCAGCGAACTCGAAGGTTACCTGGACCGGGAGCCCTTGCTAGCGCAACCACGTCGCAGAGGAAGGATCCACTCAACGCCGAACCACCGAATCATAGGCCACGTCGCTCGCCACCATGGCATCAGATCGCGCTTCATCCACCCGACCGCCTAACGGCCTTGCGTTTCACCTGCGCGGCAGCGTCCGCGCCAGGTTTGGGGCGCGGCACGACCACGAAACCTTCACCACCACAATCTAAAGCCCCACCACCGACGGCGCCCGCGCCAGGTGCAAACGCCGGTTAGGCGGCGGTGGGATCTATGGAACTGTTCCAAACCTCTACTCGATCTAGCAACGCAAACTGTTCCGATCAACGGGCTGATCCAGCCAGTCGCTCTCGACCAGAGCGCCCCAGCGAACTCGAAAGATAGGTGGACCGGGACTCCCTGCGAGCGCAACGACGTCGCCGACAAGGATCCACTCAACGCCGAACCACCGAATCACAGGCCAGATCGGGCGCCGCCATGCATAGGATCGCGCTCGATCCACCCGACCGCCTAACGGTATCGCGCTTCACCTGCGCGGCGAGAGCCGGCGCCGCATCTCAGGTGGGCGGCTGCGACGCACTGTGACTATCAGCGGCTTTACGGGCACGCTCGGCACGGTATGCGAGAGCCGCCGCTCCCAGGACGAAGACAATACCCACGATCGCCATGGCGTACCGACCGGCGGCAAACGCGGCACCGATCGCGACGACGGCGAGTATCGCACTTAGAAACCAGATGACGCCGGACAAGCCGATGGAGCGCTTGAGTGGGGAATCGGCATCAGACATGGCACTCTCCTGTTGGCGCCGTCTAACGGACATGCGTTTCACCTGCGCGGCAACGAGCGTGCCCGATCCAGGAAGTGCCCGACGGCCGAACACGACTAATGACAATCTAAAGCCACGTCACCGCAAGGCGCCCGCGCC
>JBHIEQ010000399.1:0-2481 GCA_046760725.1 Gemmatimonadales bacterium | reverse complement strand
TGGGTTCGTCAATCACTTGCAGGGCGGCATCGGGGTGTTCGGGAGCCTCGTGGCGGCGACTCAGGTGCTCGACGTGGTGGCTGACACCGACGATGCCCGGGAGGGCACGTACCGCATGCGGGGCATTGCGGCAGGTGTGGACGTGAACGTGACTCTCTCCCTGTACCTGGCCCGGCCGCTGGTCGCCACGGATATCTCGGCCTTTTTCGGCGGTGCCTGGATGCTTCTCGGTGAGGCAGGGTTCTTACCGTATGTGGTGGCGCGGCAGAGTGTGGACGGCACCCTCGTGGGCGACTCGCTGCGGCTAATCGTACTGACCCTGATCCCGGGCGACCGGGGTCCCCCGAGCTTCCGCAGGATCGTGATCACCGGTGTCCTCGCCGCTCAGGATTCGTTCACGGTTGAGGTAGCCGACTCCACGGTGACCAGAACGCAACCGATCGGCACTCTCGTGGTGCGCAAGCAGTAGGAGCCGAGGGTGTCCGAAGCGTCGCAGTCAGCTAGCTCCAGGGCCAAAGATCGCGCGTCAGAATCGCAACTGGCGCGTTAGTTCTCACCCCCGTACGACGGCCACAGCTCCTGCAACGTTCGTTGTGGCCCGCGGCAGACGTACACCGTGAGATCCCGCTGCTCGGCGACCGCGTATGGGTGCGTCACGTAGCCGGCCGCTGTGAGCGAGCCGCAGAAGTCGCCGAGGTCGTCTTGCCGGAACCCGTGGAACACGATCACGTCCCCCGGGAGGTCGCCCGGACCGAAGAACCAGTACGTGCCCACGAAGGCGCGCGCCCTGGGAAGCCCGTAGCGCGGTCCATAGAAATCGATCGCGCCCGCCTCGCCGTAGTTGCTGGCTACGAGCACCGCGCGCTCGCGGTCCTCCGCTGACAGCGCGTGGTAGACCCGGGCTACCTCCTCCACTTGCTCGCGCCAGTTCACCATGTCGGCGTAATCCTGCGGAAGCCGTTCCTGCGCGCCCACGTTCGTCTCGGTCGCGCGCTCTTCCCCCAACCACCCGACGTATCGCTCCATCGTCGGTGGCGCGAGGATCGGCAGACCGAGTGGCAGCGTGATCGCGGCGTAGACGACCACAACCGCGACCGTCGCCCAACGCGCCACCACTCCCCAGCGCGGCGCCCGGAACCGCTCCAATACCACGGCGCCCGCGCCGTAGAGCACGGGATAGACCGGCCCGATGTAGTAGCTCTTACCCTTGAGCGCGATGAGTGTGGCGAAGGCGAGGAGGCACGACCACCCCACCAGGCGGTACGGCCTCCACCGCCGCGCGAAGGCCAGCGCGACGAGACCCACCATGGCGACGATGAACCCGAGCCCCATGAGCGGCTGGTCGCCCAGGAATTCCACCGGTGTCACGCGCGCTAGCTGCCCGCTTCTCAGATCGTCCAGCTGATCGAACAGCGGCCAGTTCAGCCGGATCTGCCCGATGAACGATGGGCTCCCGATCACGAAGGCCGTGACCGCGGCGAGCCACGGCCAGCGGGTGAGCAGATCCCGCCGCCTCGCCGTGACCAGGATCGCGAGGAAAACGGCGAAGCCCAAGAGCAGCATGCTGAACTTGGACAGCAGCCCCATGCCGGCGGCTGCGCCGAACGCGAGCCACCAGCGTCGATCGCCGCTACTGACGCGCATGATCAGCGCGAACAGCGCCAGCGTCCACCAGAGCTGATCGATCACAACCGGCTGCAAGAGGTTGCCTGTGCGGAGAAACATCGGGCTGGCGAGGACGCTCAAGCCCGCCAGCGCTTGCGCGAATCGACCGCCACCCAGCTCGCGCGCCGTGAGCGCCGCCAGCAGGACGAGCAGACTGCTCACGATGGCGGGCGGTAGCCTGAGTGCGAACAGCGAATCGCCGAGCACCGCCCTCGTCATCTCCGAGAGGATGGCAATGAACGGCGGGAAGTCCATGGCGAACAGGCGAAGATGCTCGCCCATCGCCATATAGAGGAATTCATCCCGGTGAAACTCGTAGGGACCGAACGCGTTGGCCGCGACGTGTAGCACGAGCTTGATGCCGATCAGGGTCCCAATCGCGGCGACCGCGATCGGAGGGCGGTTTGGAGCTGTGCTCTGCGGCGGGCCGGTGTCGTCGTACTCGGTCACGTTCCCAGTCGTCGAACGCTCCTGGTTGGCGAGACGAATGAGTCCGGCACGCGGACGGTCGTCGTTGGCGTGGTCGTCGTCAAGGGTTGCCCACCCCGCTTCGCTCCGGAATGCGTCGCGGGGGATCCGAGATTCAGGCAATTTGTGGGAGGCTTGACATACTGTCGATATTCGGAACGCTGGGCCTGGCTCAGCGCGACATTGATTTCCGGGGCAAACGGCGCTTCCTCAACGAACTGGCACCACTAAGTGGCACCAGCCTTCCGGAACACGCAACGAACAAGCCCCACTCGGTGCCACCTCACCCAGCAGGGTCCATCCGCAAGTCGTTGTAACCTGCGCGCCTGTGCGTCTCGTAGTCATGGG
>JBHIEQ010000398.1:0-2498 GCA_046760725.1 Gemmatimonadales bacterium | reverse complement strand
GCCAGCGCGTAGCGCCGCGGCGCCGGTTCTCGTACCGCTGCCGGCAGCGTTCGCCGCCCGACCACTAGAGGTGCCCGCCCCACCTCGACCAGGTTCCCGGAATCACCAATACGAGCAGCGTGTAGAACTCCAACCTACCCAGCAACATGAGCACGGAGAGCAATACATGAGCCGCCGAGCTGAGCTCCCCGTAGTTCGCGGCAGGACCGACGGCGCCCAGCCCCGGACCGATGCTCGACATTGCGGCGAGTGAGGCGCTCAGGGCCGTCACCAGATCGCTTCCCAGTGCGGCAAGGAGGATCGTTCCGATCGCATGGGTGAGCATGTACAGCGCAAGGAACGCCAACACGTTCAGCACCACGTCGGAACGCACCTGTCTCCGCCCGATCTTGGTGACGAAGACAGCTCGCGGGTGGAGCACCTTACGTATCTCGCTGAGCGCGTGCTTCAGGACCACCACCGCGCGCACCACCTTGAAACCTCCACCGGTGGATCCCCCCATGGCACCCATGAACATGAGGCCCAGGAGAAGAACCTGTGTCACCGCGGGCCACACGCCGAAATCGGCCGTCACGAAGCCGGTCGTCGTTACTATCGCCGTAACATTGAAGACGGCGCTCCGCGCCACATCCTCCCCCCATCCCGCTCCCGAGAGTCCCAACGCGACGAAGGCTACAACCATCGAGACCGCCGCGATACCCACGAACCAGCGCCACTCGTGGTCACCCACCCATGCCGTCATCCTCCCGGTCAGGAGGCGATAGTGGAGCGTGAAGTTGGTTCCTGCCACGAGCATGAACAGCACCGTCACCCACTGAATCGGGGCGGAGAACGCACCGATGGAGTCTGTACGGGTGGAGAACCCGCCGGTGGCCAGGGAGCTCATCGCGTGGTTCACCGCGTCGAACGGGGACATGCCGAGCACCATATAGATGACGGCCAAGGTACCCGTGAGCAGTGCGTACACTCCCCAAAGCAGACGCGCGGTGGATGCGACCCGGGGAGTCAGGCGATCACTGGGGATTCCCGGCGCCTCGTAATGGAACAGCTGTGCGCCCCCCATGCCGAGCAGCGGCAGGATGGCCACGCCCAGCACGATGATTCCCATGCCTCCGAGCCAGTGCGTGATGCTTCGCCACAGGAGGATGCTGTGCGGCAGGTCCTCGATGCGCGCGAAGACCGTGGCCCCGGTGGTGGTGAAGCCCGAGGTGGATTCGAACAGTGCCGCCCAGGGAGTCGGTGCCACTCCGAGCAGCACAAAGGGCATGGCCCCGGCAATGACCATGCATATCCAGCCAAGGCCAACTATCGCGAGACCCTCCCGGGGATTGATCGAGATCTCTCTAGGAGTGAGCCACCACAGCAGCGCCCCGCCCATGCCGGCGATGGCGACCGCGCCCAGCCATGGAAGCCAGAGTCCCTCGCCTAGGGCGACCGCAGTCGGCGCCAGCATCGCCACCGCCGTCCACACCACCAGCGCGCCGACGACGTGGAGCACCTCGAGGATGTTCACGAAGGAAAGATCTCCGTGACCTCTCGAATTGCGTCCGGAAGGGCGAACACGATGGCGGTGTCGCCGACTTGCAGCACGTCGTCCCCGCGCGGGACCACGACGTCTCTGCCGCGGACCACGGCTGCGACTATGGAGCCCTCGGGGAAGTTTACCTCCGCGAGCGGCCGACCCACGGCGGGCGATTGCGCCCCAACGGCAAACGCTATCGCCTCGCCTTCATGTCCCGAGAATGTGGCGACCCGCTTGACGCTCCCCGCGCGCACGTATCTCAGAATGGCGTTCGCAGCAGAGAGCCGCGGGCTCACCGCCGCGTCCAACCCTATGCGCCGGGCGAGCGGTACATATGCAGGTTTGTTGACGAGGGTGATGATCTGTTTGGCGCCTGCGTGCTTGGCGACCAGCGAAGAGAGGATGTTCGTGTCGTCCTCGTCGGTCAGGGCGACGAACGCGTCTGCACCTCCCACACCCTCCATCTCGAGCAGCTCCACGTCGGTCGCGTCGCCGTGGAGCACAAGGGCGTGATCGAGCCGTCCCGCCAGCTCCTGCGCCCGCTCACGGTCGTCCACGAGCATCGTCATCTGAACACCGTGCTGCGCCAGCAGCTCGCCTACGTAGAACGCCTCTAGGCTCCCTCCGGCCACCATCACGCGCCGAACGGTCGAACGCTCGTATCCGCACAGCTCGATGGCCCGCCGGACGTCGGGCGCGCCAGTGACCACATACAGGTGATCGCCCGCCCGGACCTCCGTGGCACCTCCGGGTACGATCGTCCGGCCGTCACGCTCGATGCCCACCGTGAGAATCGACCGGTGTCGCTCCTCCGCGCCGATCTCCTGCAGCTTCCGGCCCGCTATCGGTGCGTCGTCGGCGACCGTGATGCCCATGAGCTGAACCGCGCCACCCGCGAAGACGGCAACCTCCCTAGCGGCCGTCACCTGGAGAAGCCCTATCGTCTCCAGCGCCAGCTCGCGCTCGGGATTGATCA
>JBHIEQ010000397.1:0-2524 GCA_046760725.1 Gemmatimonadales bacterium | reverse complement strand
TTGCCGCCCAGCCGCCCAAAAAGCACAAACCACCCAAAGGAGTCACGGCACCCCACCATCTGGTGCCGGTCAGTGACAGGAGATACAGGCTACCCGAGAAAAGTACCGTCCCTGCGATGAACAGCCAGCCTGCCCAGACGAACTGTGCGACGCTCCACCGGGAGTACGCCAGTGCGACGCTCAGGAGTGCCAGCGCGTGATACATCTGATACCTGACACCAGTCTCGAAAGTTGCGAGCAGCTCGGCCGAAATCCGCCCGCGCAGAGCGTGCGCTCCGAACGCGCCGGCCAGGACGGCAACGAACGCCGACAATGAGGCGATGAGCATCAGGAGGCGCTGCATTCTAGACTCCCAACAAACTGACCACCAGCGTGATCACGATCATGGCCAGCAGATTCAGACCGATCCCGGCCTTGGCCATGTCGGCGGAGCTGATCGCCCCGCTACCGAACACGATCGCGTTTGGTGGTGTGGCGACGGGGAGCATGAAGGCCATGGACGCCGCGAGCGCCGCCGCCACCATGAGAGGCAAGGCTTCCATCCCCACTCCCTGCGCCACGCCCACCATGAGCGGCATCCCGAGCGCTGCGGTGGCAGTGTTGCTGGTAAGCTCGGTGAGCATTACGAAGAGGGCTGACGTCGCGAATAGAACGACTATCATCGGTGCTCCGTGTAGGGCCTCGAGTCGTCCACCCAACCATTCGGTGAGTCCGCTCGACTCGAAAGCCGAAGCGAGCGCGAGACCGCCGCCGAACAGCAGTAGGATTCCCCACGGGATCTTCTTCGCCGACTCCCAGTCGAGGGCGGTCGGGAAGCGGGCGCCGGGAAGTGGTACTACGAACAGCACCAGTGCCGCTCCTATCGCGATCGCCGGATCCGAGATCCCGGGCCAGAGGTCCGCAAGGCCCGGAATCCTCGCAGCGCCGATCGACTTTGGGAGTCGGAAGATCCATGCCAGTGCCGTGAGAGCGAACACCAGAAGGACGAACCGCTCGGCTCCCGACATCGTTCCCATGCGCCGGTGCTCGCGGTCCACGGACTGAGCGAGCCCGGCTACCGTGCCGCGTACACGGAACAACCGTATCAAGAGGAGCCAGCAGCCGGCGAGCATCGGTATCGCTACGGGAAAGCCCAGCGCCAGCCAGCTGCTGAAGCTTATCTCGCGTCCCACGAGATCGCTCGCCGCACCCGCGAGTATGGCGTTGGGCGGTGTGCCAATCAAAGTCGCTACGCCGCCGATCGACGCGCCGTATGCCACTCCCAGCATGAGTGCGGTGGGGAAGCCACCCTCCGCTTCCGCGCCACCCCCCGACGGCACTACGCCACTACGGGACGTTGGGCGGTCGGTCGATATGGGCATCCGTGCCAGGGTGGCTCCCCCGGCCTTCAGTCCGCCGGACGTACGACCCGCGATCACCGCACCCGCGATCGGCAGCATCATGAGCGTGGTGGCGGTGTTCGATATCCACATGCTGGCCACCGCCGATGCGAGCATGAAGGCGAGCACCACCCTTGGGGCGTCGGTACCGATGCCTCTCACCGCCGCGAGCGCGAAGCGTCTGTGCAGGTCCCAGCGCTCGAGCGTCGCGGCCAGGAGGAAGCCGCCCAGGAACAGGAATATGATCGGATCTGCGTAACGCACCGTGACGTCCCCCACGGGGGCCACGCCCGCGAGGGGCAGGACAACGATGGGGAGAAGAGCGGTCGCCTCGAGCGGTACCACGGCTGTGAGCCACCAGGCGGCCATCCATCCGGCGAGACCTGCCACGCGCCACGATGCTTCGGTCAAGCTGCCCGGAGCGGGCGCGAGCGCTGTGACCAGCAACAGGAACGGCCCCAGGAAAAGAGCAGCAAGGCGTATCATGACTCAGGAAAAAGCCCAAGCGGCGTCGTGCGGGTGATCCGGTGTTTCAGCTCGTCGTCGAGCGGGAGGGCGAGAAATTGATCCAGGTTCTCACGTAGGTCCCTGACACCCGGGCTGGGCCAATCGGTACCCCACAGAACGCGGTCCCCAATCTCCGCGAGCCGCGGGAAATAGTCGAGCAGCTTGGCGGGTGGTATCCCCGACAGCTCGAGGTGGACGTTCTCGTGGCGTCTCATGATGAAGAACGCCTCGTTCATCCACAGCGGGCGGCCGCCGTGTGCCATGATGATCGTGAGGTCGGGAAAGTCGAGCGCGACATCGTCCAACTCCATCGGGCGACCGTACTTCGAGCGCGCGCCGGGGAAGACGCTTGTACCGGTGTGGATCATGACCGGGAGCCCGCGTTCCTCGCAGCGACGGTAGATACGCCCCAGTGCCTCGAGTCCCATCGTGTAAGCGTTCGCGGGGTAGAGCTGGTGCGGCGGATGGATCTTGAGGCATCTGATCCCGAGGTCCAGCAAGCGTTCCACCTCGCGCTCGGGATCATCGGTGAACCGCGGATGCACGCCCCCCAGAGGAATTAGTCTGTCCGGCGCCGCGCTCGCGTACTTCGCCGAGAACTCATTCGTTTCGTCCGTGAATCCCATGAGATCGGGGCT
>JBHIEQ010000396.1:0-2526 GCA_046760725.1 Gemmatimonadales bacterium | reverse complement strand
CCAGCTCGCAGCCGACCCGATGCGAGACCTGCCCGCCGCTGGAGTACCCCACCGCATAGACACGGCCGCGGTCGATATCGAACCGCGCCGCGAGAAAGTCGATCAGGTCGACGACGAACAAGAGATCGAATACGCCGACCCGCTCGACCGGCGAGCCCGCGTGTACGCCCCAAGTGCCGCCGGTCGGCCGGTAAGCCTCGGGGTAGGCCACGACGAACCGTTGCCGGTCGGCCAGGTCGTCGAGTGCGGTGAGCTGCCGCAGCTCCTCCGGCGTCTGGCCCGCGCCGTGGAACGCGATAACCAGGGGTGGGTCGCCCGGACCCTGTATCGAGGTCGGGGCATGCACGAGGAAGCGCCGCAACAGACCGCCGGACGAGATAACCTCGAAGCCGCCCTCCCTGAGATCGGCGGCGGGATCGAACTGCTCGCCCAGGCACGCGGTCGAGATCAAGCCCACTATGGCCCACGCAAACCGCTCTCGCATCAGTCTTCGGTCTCCTCACTCTCCCGGATCAGTACGCACGGCCGCCATATCGGTTCCGCGAGCCCGCTCCCTTGCGAGGCATGGACCGGCCTACCAGCCTAAGTGGCATTACGTCGAAAACCAAGCGCGAATCCTCGGAGGCCTTCCATGCTCCGCTCTCGCCACGGCACTCGGCGTTGTCCTCAGTTTACCTGCCTCTCCCCTCACCGCCCAAGTGCGGGGAGCACTCGCCTTCTGTCGTCAACCGGCGCTTGACGGGGACATGATCGTGTTCGCGGCTGACCACGCACCACGGAGAAGAAACCGATTTGCTCATCTCGTCCGGCCGCCGATCTGGCTCAGCTCGGTGAACCGCCTGGGTGACCGGCGTGACGCGAGCGCCGATGTCGGGAGCCTGGGGAACCGAGGGTGAGTGGGCGGCGATCGGCTACCTACTTGGAGAAGATACGGGAGGATCCTCGCGCGGTGCCCCCTCGGCCGTCCTACCCAAGTAGGGCGTTAGTGGAGCGTTGGAGTACGGCTCAACCGGTCTGGAACGGGGAGGAAACTAGCGGTCGAAATCGACCAAACTAGTAGCAATAGGTGCTTGCGACTCGGGTGGCCGAGGCTAGGTTGTGATCGAGCACCCGGTGCTTGCCGAAGGGCGATCGCCCGCTGTCGGTGATGTGCCCTGCCATGCGCGACCGTAGGCGGCCCGCAGCAAGCGGCTCGGATGCGAGGGCACTATCCGGGTCCAGACTTCGTTGTTCCGCATCGTTGGCCCGCGATGGGTGCCGGCGGCGGCAGCTGCCGTTGCGCTCATGGCTTCGGGGCTGATGTACCGCGCCGTGGCGCCGCCCCTTCGGCGCGACACGGGCGAGCTGTCCATCGTATATCCATTCAACGGTGCTCTGTTCCCTCCGGAGATTATTGCGCCGACGGTGTGGTGGAAGGACACGCACAGGACGGCGAACCGCTGGCGTATTTCGGTCGGGTTCGACAATGACACCGGCGGCGTCGGTATCGAGGTGGACACGCTCGCCTGGACGCCGCGGCGCGAACTGTGGGAGTATATAAAGCGACGTTCGATTGGTCGCCCGGCGACGATCACGGTCACGGGCGTACGCCGTGTGTTGGGGTGGCGCGTGACACTCTCCAGCGACAGTGTCACCGTTGCGACTTCGCCGGACTCGGTAGGCGCGCCGATATTCTACCGCGACGTGCCCCTCCCGTTTCGCTTCGCTCTCAGGAACGTGCCGATGATCAGGTGGCGGCTGGGGAACATCGCCTCGGAGGAGCCCCCTCCGACGGTGCTCACGAATCTGCCGGTGTGCGGGAACTGCCACTCGTTCTCGCTCGACGGCAAGTACCTGGGGATGGACGTGGATATCGGCAATGACAAAGGTGCATATGTGCTGACGCCGTTCGAGCCGCGAACGCTCTTGTCCCGCGACAAGTTGATCAGTTGGAGTGACTACGTCCGGGACGAGAAGGTGCCGACGTTCGGCATGCTACCCAGAGTGTCTCCTGACGGCAGATACGTCTTGGCGGGAGTCAAGGACAGAGCCGTTTTCCTGCCGAGGGAGGACCTCTTGTTCTCGCAGATCTTCTTCCCGGTGATGGGCATCCTCGCGTACTACGATCGCTTGACGGGGCGGATCGAAGCGCTGAGGGGCGCGGACGACGAAGACTATGTCCAGACTAACGGAGTCTGGACCCCCGATGGCCGCGAAGTGATCTTCGCACGAAGTGGGGCCGTACGGTTGAAAACCCAAAACCCGACGAAGGATATCCTGCTGAACACAGATGAATCCGCTGAAGTCCTGGGCGGAAAGCAATTTCTGCACGTGGCCCAGGAGGGGGGCAAGCGATTCCGATTTGACCTCTATCGATTACCGTTCAACGCTGGGAGAGGAGGATCACCCGAACCCATCGAGGGAGCCTCCCGGAACGGGATGAGCAACTTCTTCCCCAAGGTATCCCCGAACGGCAGGTGGCTGGTGTTCACACAAGCACACAGCTTCATGCTGCTCCAACCGGACAGCAAGCTCTACATCATGCCG
>JBHIEQ010000395.1:0-2539 GCA_046760725.1 Gemmatimonadales bacterium | reverse complement strand
CCTGCGCCACTATTTCCATCCCCTGCTGGCGGGACACCTCGAGGCGAGAGTGGCTTTCGCATGCTGATGGAGCGCGATGCACAAGACCAGCGCGGCGAGGACTACTTCGTCCGGCAGGGGATCACGAGCGAGAACCCCAAGGCCCGCCGTCCGCGCGGCGTGAGATGGATCCTCGTCGTTAGCGACCCGGCCCTCTCCACTTTTCTAGGCGACGCGGAAAATCCGGCACACGCGGAATGGCAACCTACATTCCGCACCAACGAGAGCGCGTTTTCTCGATTTTTCCCTTCGCGTAACTCCCAAAATATCAAGGGGTTAGCTCACTCATAGCGGATCGCCCTCGCTCGCATCAGCGCCGTCAGGATCCCTTTTTCGTGCCGATCGATGGCGCGCAGCCTGCTGAGGTCCTGTCGGAAATGGCGGTATCGCCTGCCGGCTCGTAGCAGTCGAGCCTCGTCCGCCCTCCGAACGAGCTTGCAGCGCCGGCGACCATCCTTGGGGTCCGTGAAGAGGAACAGGGTCTGGGGGTGGCCGGCCCGGGCGGAGCAGTGGCAGCTCGGGTTTCCGCACTTCCTGCGGACGACGGACACCGTTCCGAGGGCGAGCTCGTGGCCACGGATTAGGCGGCGGATCAGCCGCTGTCGCTCCTGGTGGAGCTCGCGCAGCGAGGCGAGGAGCTGGGCTCTTGACTTGGGCATGGAGCTAGTATACAATAATGAGGTCATGTATACAAGACATGCTGGCGGGACCCGTCACGTCACCACCCGGGAAGGGATGGCCCACCTTCGCGTCCACCGGCTGGGGCCCCACCCCATCCTCCGCCACTTCCTCGACCGGATGACCTTCTCCCGCATCGTCCGCTCGTGCCTCGGCACCCCCCGCGAGGGCCGCCTCGATCATGCGCAGAGTCTGTCCGTGCTCATCCAGAACATCCTCCTGTCCCCGGCTCCACTGTACCGGATTGCCGAGTGGGTGGAGCCGATCGATGCGGCCGCCCTCGATCTGTCCCCCGCGGAGAAGCGCTGCATCAACGACGACCGCCTCGCGCGCAGCCTCGATGCGCTGGCCTCCGTGCGGGGGCGGAGCCTTTTCTTCCGCATCGCCCTGCACATCATCAAGCAGTTCGAGCTGGACACCCGTCGCATCCACCACGACACGACCACGGTCACCTTCCACGGACAGTACCGGAGATCGTTCCGGGAGCCCCGCATCACCCACGGGATCAACAAGGACCATCGCCCGGACCTGAAGCAACTGGTGTTCGGGCTGAACGTCACCGCGGACGGCGCGGTGCCCATCGCTCACCAGGTCTACAGCGGCAACCGCACCGACGATACACTCCACCGCAGCAACCTGGACCGGCTGCGGCAGATTCTCGGCCGCGAAGACTTCATCTACGTCGCCGACAGCAAGCTCTGCACCCGCAAGAACCTGGCGCACGTGGCGAGCTACGGCGGCAAGTTCGTCACGGTCCTGCCTCGCACGCGGGCGGAGGACGGGGCTTTCCGGCACGCTCTGCGGCAGGGGGCTCGGGCACGGTGGCGCCGTGTGCTAGAGATCGAGAACACACGCCGCAAGACCGAACCGCCGGACGTCTACTGGACGACCACCGACGGGCCGCAGCAGACGGTGGAAGGCTACCGCATCGTCTGGCTCCGCAGCTCGCAGAAGGCCGAACTGGATGCCGAAATCCGAGAGGCAGTCTTGCGGCGGGCCGAGGCCGAGCTGTTCGACCTCGATGCTCGGCTCAATCGCAGCAGGCTACACAAGCGCGGATCAATCCACAGGGAGATCCAGAAGATCTTGCGCCACCACGGCTGCCAAAAGCTCCTCCGCGTGGACATCGTCTCCCAGATCCGTATCGGAACCCGCCGCTTGCGGCGCGGTCGGCCTCGGAAAGCGGACCCGGTGAGGGAGATCCGCTCCCGCACGTATCGCCTCAAGTTCCGGCGAGAAAAAGAGGCGCTCAGGAGCGAGGCCCGCACCGACGGCATCTTTCCCCTGGTGACCAACCTGGAGCCGCAACACGCACCGACACGAGAGGTCCTGCTCATCTACAAGTATCAGCCGTACGTGGAGAAGCGCCACGCCCTGTTCAAGACCGAGCTGGAGGTCGCTCCCGTCTACATCAAGAAGCCGCTGCGAGCCGCGGGCCTGGTGCACGCGACCTTCTTGGCGATGATCCTCGACGCGCTGATCGAACGGAGCCTGCGCGAGGGCAAGGAGCGGGAAGGCATCGAGGCGCTCCCGATCCTCCCTGAAGGACGGCTGACCAGGACGCCGACGACTGCCCGGCTCCTCGAGATATTCAGCGACGTCTCCTGGTATGAGTTCGAGCGAGGCGGCGAGACAGTGACGTTTCCCATCCAGCTCTCCACGCTTCAGAGGCAACTTCTGCGACTTCTGGACATGGATCCATCAGCCTACGCCTGAGGGGGGCGTAATGAAGCTTGGACTCGAAAAACCCCCGTGCGCACCTTCGTTAGTGCGGAATGTAGGAGCTAAGGTAATCACGCGCCCCTTTGGGGGAACTCAAGAA
>JBHIEQ010000394.1:0-2542 GCA_046760725.1 Gemmatimonadales bacterium | reverse complement strand
GTGCGTTTGCGAAAGAGGCCAATCTCCTCCTTGAGCTCCAAGACCCTGCGCACCGACCCGTCGAGCCTTGCCGGCGACACCCGGCCCGTTTCCACTGCGGCGACCATGGCCTCGTACGCCTCGCGCACGTCCGCCGGCGCGAGCAAGATGTCGCTCCCCGCGAGGAACGCCCGCACCGCGCTCTCACCTACGCCGTACTCTTGCACTATCGCCCCCATGCGAAGGGCGTCGGTGACGACGAGTCCTCCGAATCCCAGCGAATCCCGGAGAATGGTTCTCATGACGCTCGGCGACAGCGTGGCCGGCACGACTTCGTCTTGCTGGACGCACGGGAGCGCCACGTGTGCGGTCATCACGGCACTCACGCCGGCGTCGATCGCCGCCCGGAACGGCACGAGCTCCAGCGTATCGAGCCGGTCCCAGCAGGCGCGCACGACGGGAAGGGCGATATGTGAGTCAACGTCGGTGTCGCCGTGGCCTGGGAAGTGCTTGACGGTCGTGAGGAGCCCGTGCTCTCGCGCGCCCCTGACGTATGCGGCCACGAGCCTGGCAGTCGCACGCGGGTCCTCTCCGAACGACCGGGTGTTTATCACCGGGTTTGCCGGATTGTTGTTGACGTCGGCGACTGGTGAGAAGCTCATGTGAATGCCGACCGCGCGCGCCTCGATGGCCGTGATGCGGCCCAGCTCGTAGGCGTCCAGCTCGCGGCCCGTTGCGCCAAGCGCCATCGCGACGGGAAACGTGGTGCCTCCGCGCAGCCGCATGCCGGTTCCCCACTCGAGGTCCGCGGCTACTAGGAGGGGCAGTCGGCTCCGGCGCTGGAGGGCATTGAGCTTCATCGCGACATCCAACGGCGATCCTACCGACACCGTGACGCTGCCAACGCCGAGATCGTCGATCCACGTGACGAGTGAGTCGTACTCCTCGCTGTCGAACGAGGCATAGTTGCCGAGAAGCCACGGCATCACGACTTGCCCCACCTTCTCCCGAACCGACATCGCGCCAAGCAGAGAATCGACGGCTATCTTTGCCCGCGGCCCCGGGATACTCACGACCGGGAGGACCGGGTGGGGTGTGGGAACGATCGGCGGCGGCCGGCTTGCGGGCCGGGCACAGCCACACAGCCCCACGGCAACTGCGAGGACCGTTCGAGTATGACGCGTCATTCGATCTCTCTTGGCACGCTGGCACTCCTCGCGGCCTGCTCGGGCCCGGACGCCACTCGAGGCGGCGTGCGTCCCGGGATAGAGGTTCTGGTCTCCGATTCGTTCCACCTGCTGGCCGGGCGCCGACTGGGAGTACTCACCAACCAGACGGGGGTGGATCGGGCCGGCGTCAGCGACGTGGAGCGGTTGCTCTCCACCGGTGCACAAGTTACAGCGATCTTCTCCCCCGAGCACGGCTACCGAGGGGTGCTCAATCGGGACAGCATCGGACATGGCACGGACTCGGCGACGGGCCTACCGATCTATAGTCTGTACGGGGCCACTCGTGAGCCCACGGCGCAAATGCTGGCCGGCGTCGATCTCCTGATCATCGATCTACAGGACATAGGCGCGCGGCCCTACACGTACATCTCCACCACTCTCATGGCCATGCGTGCCGCGAAGCGGCACTCGGTCGGCGTGATGGTGCTCGACCGCCCCAATCCGATCGGGGGAGTCCACGTTGAGGGCCCGGTGCTGGACACTGCGTATCGCTCGTTCGTCGGAATGCTGCCGATCCCGCTAAGGCACGGCATGACTCTTGGCGAACTAGCACTCCTGGGTGACTCGCTTCTCGGGATAGACAGCGCTCCGGTGGTAATCCCAGTAGAGGGTTGGTCACGTGAGCAGTGGTTCGACCAAACGTCGCTGCCTTGGGTCCGTCCTTCGCCCAACATGCCCGACCTGGAGAGCGCTACCCATTATCCCGGTCTGGTATTGTTCGAGGGCACCAATCTCTCCGTCGGGCGGGGCACGCCGGTTGCGTTTCAGGTCGTGGGGGCGCCGTGGCTGGATCCGCCCGGCGTCAGCGATCTGATGGGCGCGCAGGCGGGCGTCTCGCTGGGCGACACGAACATCACGCCGGTGGATCCGTCGGACGGCAAGTACGGCGGCATCACGATCCCAGCCCTCCGGCTCAGGGTCACCGATCGCGATCTCTACCGGCCGACCCACGTGGCGGTGGCACTGCTTGCGGCGATCCGAGCACGCCACCTGTCCACCCTCGATTTTCGCGAGGAGAGATTTGACCGGTTGGCGGGAGGATCAGGCGTCCGTCAGGCGATTCTCCGCGGCGACCCACCTGCCACCATTGTGGCCGGATGGGAGGAGGGACTCAGGGCGTTTGGCGCGGTGAGGCGGCGTTTCCTCCTGTATCGTTAGGGCCCACCACCGCCCCCCCGACTCGGTTCGGCCCGGCTGCGAGCCCGTGGGCAGCAAGGGCGCTGGACGCAGGCCGCGGGGGAGCCGAGGGGGAGCCGAGCGCAGCGGCCGGGGCGTGCCCGAACACGCCTTCGGCTGAGCGTTATGCCGCTTGCACGCAGCAGGGTGGCCCGCGA
>JBHIEQ010000393.1:0-2572 GCA_046760725.1 Gemmatimonadales bacterium | reverse complement strand
TGAGCGCCTCAGGTGCGGCGCAGGAGCTCGGCGATCTCTTGAGATACGAGACGTTTGAGGAGTTCAAGGAGTCGTCGGAGCGGGCGTTTCTCGAGGCCAAGCTCCAGGAACGGGGCTGGAACGTGAGCGAGACTGCGCGCGCCCTCTCGATGCCGCGCAGCAACCTCTATAAGAAGATCGAGAAGTACGGACTGGGCAGGCGGTCGGGCGGCTAGTGGCGTCGGCCCGCCGCCGGCCGGCTGGTAATGCAGCATTTTGATCCACCGCTGCGCGTTTTTCGTTGTGCGCCCGGGAATCCGTAGCATTACTCTCATTCCATGGTGGAGCGGCGCCGATCGATCGCGGTGATTCTCTCGGCGGGCGGGGCGACTCTCGACCTCCGGGCCTTGGGCGACGTGCCGGTGGGGACGGTCGTTCGTGCGGAGTTCGCTCGGGGCGAGCGAGCCGCTTGCGCGACCGCGACGTTCGAGCACGAGTGCGATCCCGCGGAGCTGTTGCGTGCGCTGAGGCCGTGGGCCCACGGAAGAGGCTGGTCGGTGACGGTTGCGCCCTTGCAGAGGCCTAGCTAACGTACTCTGCAACAACCGTTTCGGAGGCACGCCTGTCCGCTGAAACCGGTGTGTCGGAGCGACGATCGCTCCGCGAGCCAGCTCCGGAGAGTGTCGAGCCAGTGACGAACCGACGGGTTTCCGTCGGCGAAGCGGTGTGCAGGTGACCCCCTTCAGCTCCGTCCGCAAGACGCCTGTCGATGAAGGTTCTCTGGACCAGTATCTTAGGGAGATCAGTCAATATCCTCTGATCAGCCGGGAGGATGAGGTCGCCCTCGCCAAACAAATAAAGCGGGGATCGGAGGAGTCGCTCGACAAGCTGGTGCGTAGCAATCTCCGTTTCGTGGTGTCGGTGGCCAAGAAGTACCAGAATCAGGGTGTGAGCCTCGCGGACCTTATCAATGAGGGCAACCTCGGGCTCATTCGCGCCGCCCACAAGTTCGACGAGACGAAGGGAATCAAGTTCATCTCCTACGCGGTGTGGTGGATCCGACAGGCCATCCTCCAGGCTCTCGCCGAGCAGAGCAGAATCGTCCGCGTACCGCTGAATCGAGCTGGAACGTTGCACCGCATCGGCAAGCGGTCGTCCGCATTGCAGCAGGAGCTGGGCAGGGAACCGACCGTGGAGGAGATCGCAGAGGAGATGGACATCTCCGAAGAGGAAGTTGCCAAGACCCTGTCCATATCACAGAGTCACCTGTCACTCGACGCTCCCCTCACCCCGGGCGAGGACAACAGGCTCCTCGACTACTTGCCCGACAATCAGAACCGGGGCCCCGATGAGGAGACGTTCGAGCGAGCCCTTTCAGAATCGATTGAGGCTGTGCTCGGCACGCTCAAGGAGCGCGAGGCCAAGATCCTGCGCCTCTACTTCGGGCTCGACGGTGAAGAGCCGATGACGCTCGAAGAGATTGGCAGCATGATGGGTATCACGCGCGAAAGGGTGCGCCAGATCAAGGAGAAGGCGCTTGCACGGCTCAGGCACGTGAGCCGTGCGAGAGCGCTCGAGAGCTTCCTTTCCTGAAACTCGGCGTCGTATCGATGGGCTGCGACAAGGCGACGGTCGATTCCGAGCGCCTGGTCGGATCCCTCGTGGGTCACGGGGCGAAGGTGGTACGCGAGCTGGAGCGGGCGGACGTCATCCTCGTCAACACCTGCGGGTTCATCGACGCCGCGAAACGTGAATCCCTCGAGGCGATCCTTCATGCCGCCCAGCTCAAGCGCGACGGTTCGGTGAAGGCCGTGGCCGCGGTGGGGTGCCTCGTCCAGCGCTATCGGGAGGAGCTGGCGGCCGAGATCCCCGAAGTGGATCTGTTCCTAGGCTTCGGCGACCTCCACAAGCTCGTACCGGCGCTCGCCCAACGCGGTCTGATCGAAGATCCCATCGAATCACACCCCGGGGCGCGGCAGTACCTGGGCGACCAGCGGCACGTGCGCTACCTCAAGATCTCGGAGGGCTGCGACCATACCTGCGCCTTCTGTGCGATTCCGCTGATGCGCGGGCGTCACCGCTCCGAGCCCCTGGAACGGCTCGTGGCGGAAGCCCAAGCGCTCGAGGAACAGGGCGCCAAAGAGATCAACCTTGTGGCACAGGATCTCGGCCACTACGGCCGCGACCTTGGTCGGGAGGGTCCCAAGTTGCCGGATCTCCTGGAGCGCCTCCTCGCCGAGACCGGTGTTTCCTGGTTCCGCCTGCTCTACGTTTACTCGGCCGGTCTCACACAACGGCTCGTTGGGCTCATGGCGCGGGAGAGCAGGATCGTTCCGTACATCGATGTTCCGATCCAGCACGCTTCCGACTCGGTGCTCGCGCGCATGCGCCGTCCCGAGCGGCAGCACACGATCAGAGAAAAGATCAGGTGGCTGCGGGATGCCATTCCCGACATCGCAATCCGCACCACCGCGATGGTCGGGTTCCCCGGCGAGACGGAAGAGGATTTTCGCATCTTGTGTGACTTCGCGGAGGAAATGGAGTTCGAGCGGCTCGCCGTGTTCGAGTACTCCGAGCAGGAGGGAACACGGTC
>JBHIEQ010000392.1:0-2580 GCA_046760725.1 Gemmatimonadales bacterium | reverse complement strand
GAGCCGACTCTACGGGAAGAGGCAGCGCATTGAGATCACCAACCACGTGGCAGGCGGAGCGGTGGTGGCTCTGAGCCTTCCCTTCCACACCGAGCCGATGCGACCTGAAGGAGGCTGAGACATGGCCGGCATCCGCACGTTGATCGTCGACGACGAGCCCTCCGCGCGCCGCGGTCTTCGGCTGCTGCTCCGCAGAGACCCAGACGTGGAGATCATCGGGGAGTGCCGCAACGGCCTGGAGGCGGTGAGGGCAATCGGAGAACAGGATCCCGATCTAGTGTTGCTCGATGTCCAGATGCCTGGGTTGAGCGGGTTCGACGTGCTCAGGCAGCTCGATTCCGAGCACATCCCGGTGGTGATCTTCGTGACCGCGTACGATCAATACGCGCTGCAGGCGTTCGAAGCACATGCATTGGACTACCTCCTCAAGCCGTTCACCGACCGCCGATTTCGGACGGCAATGGCACGTGCCAAGGCCACACTGCAAGAGCGCAACCTCACTTCGTTCGCGCAGCGCGTCCTGACGCTGGTTCACCAGCAGGCTCCCCTCCCCGGGGCGCAGTCGCGTAATCGGACGCCCTGCGGCGGGGGCCGCGTGAGCCGCATCGTGGTCAAGTCACGCGACAAGGTTGAGTTCGTGGACGTGCCGGAGATCGACTGGATAACGGCCCGTGGCGACTACCTCGTGGTGTGCGCCGGGGGCCGACGTCATCTGGTGCGAGCTACGATGAAGGAGATGGAAGAGCGGCTAGATCCCGCGCGCTTCGTGCGCATTCACCGCTCGGCGATCGTGAACTTGGGACGGGTGCGGGAGTTGCAGCCCTACTTCCACGGCGACTATGTCGTCGTGATGCACGACGGGGCCAAGCTACGCCTCGCGCGGCGGCGCCGCGAGGATCTCGAGCGCCTGCTGGGGCAGAGACTGTGACGTGAGCGACAGCGCCCCAGCCGGGTGGTCCCTTCCATCGACCCACTGACCCGTCCCCCCTCGGACGGGGCTCGCTCGTCGCAGACCGCGAGCGCGCCGCGTCATGGGCATCCATCGTATGAATCACTTCGGGAGCGTCGAGTGAGGAGCACTGAGGCGTGGCGGAGAACTGGACGTGGGCCAACCTGCGGCCGGACAGGCGCGCCCTTGTAGGAAGCTGCCTGGTGGTCACGCTGGCACTGTCCGGCAGGCGTCCGTGCACTCCGCACGAGAGCTGGACTCTCTCCTGCGCGAGCGGGCGGGGATCCGCATCGAAATGCCCGAGCTGGGCTACTTCTGGGACGAAGATCGTGTGCAGGGCAACCACAAAGCGGGCTCGGTGTGGGTAGTGCACCGCAGGATGATCTACTACTTCATCCACTGGGGGCCCATAGAGACCGAGGAGGTCACCGAGCAGTACGCAAGAGAGCGCATCCCCGCCATCTGGCCCGGCGAGGGGCTAGAGGTCCGACGGACCGAGCGAGTGGCAGTAGCGGGACACTCTGCCATCTTCGCCGAGGCCGTCCCCCGTCGCCGATTCTACCGCGCCTATTTCCTTATCTGGAACTGTCCTCAGACTCAGCGCCAGTTCATCGCCGACATGAACTACAACACGCGCTACCGCACACCGGACTGGGAGCTTCAGGCGCAGATCGACGCCACGATGAAGACACTCGTCTGTCATAGGGAAGCGCCGATCTCCCCGGTCCCGGGGCATTCGCTGCTGTACACCAACCCGCGCTTCAACATCAGCTTCGCCCATCCCTCGCGCTGGTACGTGTTCGAGAGCCCATACCGTGTTCCTCACCCGGCGTACCGCGGCGTTAGGAACCAGGCTATCGGCTCGCTCCTGGCTTGGCCCAAGGAGCGCTACGTCCGGCTCGGCTTCGTGTGGCAGCCGAGAAAGGCAGAAAACGGCACCGACACGGCGCCGATGCTCGGCAGGCCCGAGCTGCTGCAGGCGGCGGTCGATCTGATGAACGGACTGCCGGAGGTCGAATCCTTCCGCCCATGGGCTCGGGAGATCCTCACGGCGGGCGATCACCGTGCCTTCAAGGTGCTGGGATCCGTCACCTGGGCGATACCCGACACGGCGGGAGCAGCGGCGCACGGCCGCGCAGCGGTCCTGGTGATCGATGATCTTGGTGTCGAAAAGCGGGTGTTCGTAGTCGTTGAGATAGATGACTACTCGGTCGAAGGTCGGTCTCGGCCGGTAGAGCGGGAGATCTTCGACCAGTGGACCAATGCCATCCTTTCAGGCCTACGGCCTTGAGTGCGAACGCCCGGCCCTATGTGGGACTTTCACAGGAGAAGGAGTGACCCATGAGTGCTGTACGTTTGCTCG
This sequence comes from Gemmatimonadales bacterium, assembly GCA_046760725.1. GTDB lineage: Bacteria > Gemmatimonadota > Gemmatimonadetes > Gemmatimonadales > GWC2-71-9 > JBHIEQ01. The sequence goes on along the minus strand of JBHIEQ010000392.1, from coordinate 268 downwards.
CCGCCGGCTTGGCTATGACGGCATGCAGCTGTTCCGGCTCAGCGGCACCACAAGATGCGGCGGTGTTTCGGGTGGAAGTTGACAGTGAATCATTCCGGGTCTCAATCCGAGACGACGCGGTCGTGACCGAAGCTGAGCGCCGCATGCGAGAGGAAGACGGCGCGGGGATCGTTATCGGCAGCTTGGCGCGCGGCGACGGAGGTTTCAACCAGCCGTGGAGTTGGCACATGGTGCCGAGCTCCGTCCTCATCGCCGACTTCGCGGTGGA
>JBHIEQ010000391.1:0-2580 GCA_046760725.1 Gemmatimonadales bacterium | reverse complement strand
TGCGCCGCCAGGGAATCGAACCCCGAACCTACTGATTAAGAGTCAGTTGCTCTGCCAATTGAGCTAGCGGCGCCCGGACAAAAAATCACCGGCTGCAGCGACATCCCGCAACCCCTCCTCTCACGGGTCGTCACTCCGCCTCGACTGTATGTGGGGTATTTCTGTCGTTCCTTGCCACCGGAGCGCCCAGCGGACGATCTCAAGTGCCCGATTGCGGCCGCAGGCGAGCCTGAAGACCGCGAAATCGTCGTCGAAGCTGATCGCCTCCTGTGGACCGGCAGTGGTTTCGACTGGCAGTGGACGTCACCGCCCTCCTTCTTCAGAAGCTCACCATCTGCGTGAACTTGAGAATGACGCTCCGACCCGGCGCCGGGCCGCCGTCCGTCGTGAACCGCTGCTCGTTGTAGACGATGAACAGGTCGCTCAGGGGATGGTGGATCAGATTGAATCGCACGTTCGCGTTGAGTCGATCGCGGTCGGCATCGTACTGGGCCAGGGCGTCCACGAACATGTTGGGTGTGAAGGAGTAGTTGGCCCGGAGCGTCCAGATCTCACGCACGAACCGTTGACCCGCGCCCTCCAGTCGAGCGTCGGTGCGCTGCACCCCCAGCGTGGCACGCAACCGATACGAGGGGAGAAACGTCAGTGATACGTTGGCCGTCCGCTGCGTGCCGTTCCACAAGCCGCCGAGGATGCCGGTGAAGCCCACCGAGATGGCGCGACTCGGGTCGGTGAATCCCCGCAGCATCCATTCCACCCAGTCGTATCGTGCGGCGCGGAGCGGTGTCACGTCGGGATGGATGGGAAACGCCCTCGTGAGCACCTCGCCCCGATGGTTCACCGATAGCTCCGTGAAGCCGCCCGAGTTGAAGAAGAACGTGTACCCGCTGTGAAACCGCTTAGCGACCTCGCCGCCGGAGAAATCGGTGTAGTACCTCCATACGATGTGGGGATGCATCTCCCGCACGCCGCTCCGCCTGAGGCTCGCGAGCCGCGGTCTGATCCCGGTATCGACCGACCACACCCGCACTCCGGTTCTCCGCAAGAACCCCAACTCGTCGTTGAAGTTCTCCGCGATAGTGAGCAGGCCGAACTTGATGTGCGTGAAATTGGCCTCTCGATTGAATGAGGTCTGGTAGGCGTAGCGCGATCCGGTCAAGCCGTCGGTCTCGGACTGCACGAAGTAGGAGCTCCAGTCGATGCGGGAGGGGAGCCTGATGTTGGCGTCGGCGCCGTACAACCGGTTGAAGTCGCCGCGATCGTCCAGGTTGCTCCGCATCATGAAGAGAGCGCCCACGTCCGAGTTGGCCAGGATGTTGCGTCGGACGCGCACCGCGGCATAGTCACTCCCGGGGATGGTGTCCCGGTCGCGCGTCCTCAGCGCCAAGGCCCCTATCTGGAAATCGCCCTCCTGGCCGGTTAGTCGCAGGCCCGCGTCGATTCCCACGGGCCTCCGGTCCGGCCCCAATCCCATTCGCCTGCTGAAGAACAACAACAGATCTTCGTCACCCCTCGGCTGCACCGCGAGTCGCGTGTTGCGGGGAGCATCCCCCACATAGAACAGTCCCGAGTTCTCGAGAAAGAAGTCGCGCTTCTCTGGGAAGAACTGACTGAACTGCGTGAGGTTGACCTGCTGTACATCGGCTTCCGCCTGCGCGAAATCGGCGTTCACCGTGAGATCGAGCGTGAGCCCCCGTGTCACACCGAGCTTGGCGTCCAGGCCGCCGTCGAATTGCCGGTCGAACGCAGATCCGCCGGTCTCGCGAATCGTGCGGCCCAACACGTAGGGGGTGAACCGCATGTCGCGGCCGCTCCTTACGCCCCTCAGCCCTACCAGGTCCCCCGCCAGCGAGAGCCTGGTGAGAGCGTAGGCCCTAGGGATCGGCGACCAGAACACGATCTCGTTCTTGCGCCTGATCCTGCGGCTGAAGTTTATGCCCCAGCTCGAGGCGCCCGCGCCTGCCGAGCGGATCGCGCTGAACGGAATTGCGAGCTCCGCGGTCCAGCCGTCCGCAGTGCGCCCCGCCCGCGCAATCCACGGCGCATCCCAGCTGGGGTTGACCGCCCGACCTTCGTTGGTGACCTGCTGGTCCGCGCGCGCTCCGGCCGGGTTAGTAGCGAACAGGTAGCCGTTTCGCCGGTCGGCGAACGTGTCGAGTATGACCTCGAACGTGTCCTGGTTGTCGATCCTGAAGTCGCGGCGGATGTCGCTCACCACCAGAGCGTCGGGCTCGCTGTCGTACAGGTGAGCGGCCACGTAAAGGTTCTCGTCGTCATACGCCACCCATACCTCGGTACGCTCCGAGGCCGGTTGTCCTTCGTCGGGTTCGCTCTGTACGAAGCCTGTCGCGGGCTCGGTCGTGCGCCACACCGCTTCGTCCAGTACACCGTCCACGCGAATCTCCGCGGAAAGGGGGACGGCCGTAACGGCGGGCCTCGCCACACCGGCTCCCAGCTCGGTCCTCACCCGCACGCCGGGGTGCTGGCTGCCCTGGCCCGCCAGGGGGGCGGGCAACGTGATCAGGGATGCCAGGATGAAAGGTGTCTTGCGCAGAGTCATCGGCCCCCGTCGTCATTTCC
>JBHIEQ010000390.1:0-2628 GCA_046760725.1 Gemmatimonadales bacterium | reverse complement strand
GCGTGGTTGGTTGAAACTCGCCCTCGAGCTATCGCTCCGGGGCCTAGTGAGTCCGCGCCTCGCCCTCGACCTGATCAGAATGGTCTGGGCATTCAGGGCGCAGCATTGGTACCGCAAACCGCCGTTCCTGCCGCTGCCGCCGCGCGAGTACGTGCGGTGGCGAATGTACACCGCATACGGCGACGAGAACGCCGTGCCACCGCTCGCGGACGTCGTCCGATTCGCCCGCTGGCGACGCGAGGTCATGCGGCTGTGACTCCCGAGCGCCGCGCTCACCTGGTCAAAGCCCGCGCACTCGAGCTGGGCTTCGACGCAGTGGGGATCACGCATCTGGAGCCCATAGCCCACGGAGCGGCACTCACCAAGTGGCTAGAACGAGGCATGGCGGGCCACATGACCTACATGCACCGGCAGGCTCGCAAACGCCTGAACCCCGCCGAGATCGTCCCAGGCGCGTCACGAGCAGTCGTCGTAACCAGAAACTACTACGCTCCCGACCCGCCGCGCGCCGTGGGAACCGGCAGAGTGGCGAAGTACGCCCGGGGACGCGACTACCATGAGACGCTCAAACGCCCCCTGAGACAGCTCGCCAACTACATCCGTTGCCTCGCTGGAACGGAATGCGTTGCACTGTACTACGTGGATGCGGGCCCCGTAGCGGAGCGCGAACTCGCTCAGCGCGCGGGAATCGGATGGATCGGCAAGAACACCATGCTGATCGACCCGAGACGGGGCTCGTTCGTCTTTCTGGCCACAGTGCTCACTGACGCGCCACTCGCGATCGACTCCCCCTTTGAGGCGGATCGCTGCGGAACCTGCACCCGATGTCTCACGGCATGTCCCGCACAAGCCTTCACGGAGCCGCGGGTTTTGGATAGCAGGCGCTGCATCTCGTATCTCACGATCGAGCACCGTGGCCAGATCGACCCGGAACTCGCAGCACTCATGGACGATTGGGTGTTCGGCTGCGACGTGTGCCAAGACGTCTGTCCCTGGAACACCAAGTTCGCGCACGAGGCAATCGACGAAGAGCTTGAGCTCGATTCCAGGCTGGCCCAGCTTCACCTTACGGACCTGGCCGGCATCTCAGCGGAAGACTTCGACCGGCGGTACGGCCGGACGCCGCTGGAGCGAGCGGGAACGGCAGGCATGCGCCGCAATGCCACCATCGCACGTCATAACCAACGCCAGAGGGCCGCGAGCGGCGCGGCTGGCGCGGCCGGCGCAACCGGCGCTCGATGACGGACCCCGATCTCAAGGACGCCCTCCAGAGCATTCGCGAGAAGCTCGAGAAGGGGCTTCCGGGCGTCGATCCCAACAAACGACTGCACGGCCGCCCGGTGACGTTTCGGGTGGTTTCCGGCCAGGCGGCGGAGATCGTTTACCGGGACGTGCCGAGCATTGACGAGGCCGAGGTGATGGGGGTGAAGCGGCTGATCGGCGCGTCGTCGTTTTGTACGGTGCGGCCCCAAACCGCCGAGACTCTCACCGTGACGTTCGTGGTCCCGCTCAAGCGGGAGAAGGAAACCGACTGAGACTCACCTCTCGATCCTTGCCTCACCGCGCAGCTTCACTCCGGACTCCGGGAAGTCGAGCCTCGAGAGCGAATCCACGAGCCACGCGGCCCGACCGGTGGGATCGGGTTCGATGAGACCGGGTGGCCGCTGCCAGGTGGAGCGAAGCAGGGCATTCGCCACGCGCCCCGCGGGATCGAGATCCACGCACGCGATTGCGCCGCGGTTCAGGGGATCGGACAGCCTAAACGGCCCGTACGTGAGAAGATTGCCGAGGGAATAGAGTATCAGTGCGTCCCCCACCCATTCGCCGGCCCGCATGACGTGGGGGCCGTGACCCACCACGAAGGAGGCGCCGACCGCTACCGCCGCCCGTGCGAAGGCCACGACGTTTCCCCTGTCTTCACCCAGAAACGTTTCCGACGTGTCGAGCGTCCGCTGCGCCCCGGCACCCTCGGCACCCATGTGCATCGTCACCACCACGCGCGGAGTGATCTCCTTAGCGCGGGCCACGTGGCGCCTCACCGCCGGGAGGTCGCGCGGGTCCGGACCCGCCCGCGCCGTGCTGTAGCCCAGGAACGCGACGCTGTCGCCACCTTCGGTCACCACGATGGTGGGCACGGTATCGAGCCCGGTCACCTGCACTCCTGCCCCTGTGAGATGCGCCACCGTGGCCTCGAGCCCCTCGGGCCCGGCATCCAGCGCGTGGTTGTTGGCGAGGTTGCCCACCACACGCTTCGCGGGGAGGCTCGCGAGGGCTGCCGCGGCCGGTGGCGGCTGCCGAAACGCGTAGCAGGAGGTCGATCCCCTCCGGCATTTCCTGGGTACGGGTCCCTCACCGATCGCTCCCTCTACGTTGAGCAGGAGGATCTGCGCGTCTTCCACGAGGGGAGCGAGAGGTCGCAGCAGCTCCTCCGGATCGGGCAGCCGGTTCACGCTTCGGCCCAAAGGTTGGGCCGCGTGGAGCGCCCAACCCGAATCGAGATCGCTGCCGAGCATCACGTCGCCGCCGGCACAGACTCTTACGGGCGCGGGTCGCGAGGCCTCCGGCCCGGCCAGCTCCAGCACTTCCTCGAGTGGCGGCGCGCGGGGGGCGGCGGGCACGGGGGGCGCG
>JBHIEQ010000389.1:0-2656 GCA_046760725.1 Gemmatimonadales bacterium | reverse complement strand
AACCGTCAGCGCCAGTTGTGCTCGCGGATCCGCCGGGCCAGAGCGTCCTGCTCCACCTTCCCCGGGTCCAACTCCACCGCTCCGATCAACGCCTGGACCCGGCCCCAGGCGGGCAATCCGCCCTCCGGTGTCCCTCCTGCCAGATACGCTTCCAGCGCCTCGCGCACGACGCGCGACTTGGGTACGCCCAGCTGTCGGGCACGGCGCGCGAGCGCGCGTGCCAGCCCGCGGGGCAGTCGCAGAGTAATCTGGTCGTCCACGATGCAATGCAATGTAGTGCAAATGTCATGCGGACGCAATGCAGCGATCGGGGAGGGTCCCCCGGCTCCAGCACCAATCGATGGTCGCTTTAGCGATCGTCGCTTCAGCGACGGACAGCCGAGCCGATGGATCGTCGCTTGAGCGACAGATGGCCGAGCCGCGGCTTCAGCCGCGGGCCCCCGTTCGCGGACCCCCCGCCGACCGCCCACTCACACCACACCGACCTCCCACATCACCCACACCGCCGCGAACGACGCCGTCCCGCCCACGAACGTGACGCCGCCGTACCCCAAGAGAGCCTCCCTGACCTCGAGCCTGGAGAGAGACGTGCAGACCCAGAAGTAGCTCGAGTTCACGTACTTGATGATGACCGAGCCCGAGGCTCCCGCGAGCATCGCCGCCTCGGGTGAGAGATCGAGCGTCGCGAGCATCGGCGCCACCAAGGAACCGGCGGTGATCACACCCACCGTGGTGGATCCCGTCAAGAGATTCCCGATGATGCCGATAATGAACGGCAGGAGGATCGAGGGAAGCCCGTAGGAAGCGAAGAGATCGGTGACGGCGCTCACCGCAGGAGTGCCCGCGAGAATCGCGCTGAGCGAACCTCCGAGCCCGGTCACCACCAGGATCATCGCCGACGTCTTGAGACCGTCCGCGACCCACCGATTCGTCGTCTTGGTTCTGTCGCCGGCGCGCCGGAGATTCCGGAACGCCAGCCACAGCCCGATGGTGAGCGCCACCACGGGCCAGCCGATGAAACCCAGGATCTCGCGCAGCACGTTCCCCTCTTGGAGTGTGAGCTTCGCCACGCTCTGCGCGCTGATCAGCAACACCGGAACGACGATGGGAGCGTAGGACGAGAGCGTCGAGGGAAGCACCTCGCCACCGGTGTCCTCGAGGAGCCCCGCTCCCCTGAACTCCTCCGACGGCCCGGTGGCGATGCGCGGGCCCGCCACGAACTGCCCCCACACCCACCCGGCCACCGCACCCACGAGACACGCAACGGAACCGAAGATGATGATCTTGCCGATGTCCGCTCCCACCAGAGCGGCCGCCGCGAGCGGCCCCGGCGTCGGAGGGACGATCGCGTGCGTGAGCTGGAGCGCTCCCACGAGACCGATCGACATGGTACCCATCCCGACTCCCATCACGTGAGCCGCCGAATGAACGAGCGGGTTCAGAATCACGTACGCCACGTCGGAGAAGATGGCAATGCCCAACACGAACCCCGTGAGCGTGAGCGCGAACGGCATGCGCTGCGCCCCTACAACCTTGACCATCGATCGGGTGATCACCCTGATGCCGCCCGTGTGGCGCAACGCCTCGGCCATTATGGAACCCAGCACGATCACGATGCCGATCTTGCCGAGCGTGTCGCCGAAGCCCCGCTCGAACGCGTCGATGAAGTTGTTGCGCTGGATGCCGGGGATCACACCGAAAAGAAGGATGGGCAGGAGCAATGCCAGCAGAACGTGCCACTTCCATCTCGCGATGAGAAACAGCAGCAACGCCACGCACCCCACGAGCCCCACCAGCGCGACAACGACGTTGGTGGTGACGGCGGTCGTGGGATCCATAACGGTGGATTTCGCTGACCGAGGTCGATCTACGGCGACTGGGCGAGGTACTCGAGCGCCCGCTCGACCCCGCCCCTGGTGTGCGGCACGCCCGCGAGACCGAGACCCATCTCCACTCCCGAGAGCGCTCCCGCTAGAGTGAGATCGTTCAGGTCGCCGAGATGACCGATGCGGAACACCCTGCCCCTCAGCCTGCCCAGCCCCGTGCCGAGCGACATGTCGAACCGCTCCAGGATGATCCGGCGCAACCGATCGGCGTCATGGCCGTCGGGCAACCACACGGCCGTGAGACTGTCGGAGTACTGAGCAGGATCGAGGCAGCAAAGCTCCAGCTCCCACACAGCCACCGCCCTCCGCGTGGCCTCCGCCAGGCGATGATGGCGCGCGAAGACGTTCACCAGTCCCTCCTCCAGCAGCATGTCCAGCGCCACGTCAAGACCGAACAACAGGTTCGTGGGCGGCGTGTAGGGAAAGAACCCGCTCTCAATGGCTTCCAGCACTGGCGCCCAGTCCCAATAGGAACGCGGGAGCTTGGCACTCTGCGCTGCGGCGAGAGCCCGCTCGCTCACGGCGAGCATGCCGAGCCCGGGCGGCAACATGAGCCCCTTCTGTGAGGAGCAGATCGTGACGTCCACACCCCACTCGTCATGCCGGTAATCCATCGATCCCAACGAGGATATCGAGTCCACGAAGAGGAGCGCCGGACGGCCGGTGCGATCGATCGCCTGGGCTAGTGCCGCCACATCGCTCGTGATCCCGGTGGACGTGTCGTTGTGCACCGCGAGCACTGCCTTGATCTCGCCTCCTCCGTCTTCCAA
>JBHIEQ010000388.1:0-2660 GCA_046760725.1 Gemmatimonadales bacterium | reverse complement strand
CGACCCCCGCAGCATCTTCGACGGCGCGCACGGGCGGTTCGTGCTCTTCTGGTGACGCAGCACCTAGCCTCAGGCCAGCATCTCCCTTAGCTTCGCACCGTGCGAATCGCCCTCTTCTCCGAGACGTACCTTCCGCAGCGGAACGGCGTGGCGCTGGTTCTCGAGCGGTTGGTGCGCCATCTCGTGGCGCGCGGCGATGAGGTGCTGGTGGCCACCGCGGCGGAGCCCGAGAGCGAGCCCCGCTCCGGGGGCCACCCGCCGGGGGTCGAGATCGTCCGCGTACCCGGCATCCCGTTGCCTCGGTATCCCGACCTGCGGGTCGCGCCGCCGTTCTCGGCTCACGCAGCCCGGACGGTTCGCGCGTTCCGGCCGGACGTGATTCACCTCGTGACCGAGTACTCGCTCGGACTGATCGGGCTTCGTCAGGCCCGCCGTCTCGGCGTGCCAGCCGTGGCGTCGTTCCACACCAACATTCCGCGGTACCTCCCCTACTACGGGTTCGGCTGGGCGAGCGAGGTGACGTGGCGGTACCTGCGGTGGTTCCACGATCAGGCGCGAGTGACCCTATGTCCCTCGGAGACCGTACGGGCGATCCTGCTCGACCGCGGATTCCGGGACGTGCGCATCTGGAGCCGGGGTGTGGACGTGGAGCGATTCAGGCCGGCGCTCCGGAGCGCGGAGGTCCGCGAACGGCACGGGCCGCGCGACGCCGTGCATCTTCTCTACGTGGGCCGGCTCACGCCCGAGAAAGATCTGCCGGTGTTGTTCGACGCATTCCGTCGTATCACGGAGTCGAGACCCGAGCTTCCGGTGCAACTGGTGCTGGCCGGCGACGGCGCATACAGCCCGAAGATGCGCGCGCGGGCGCCCAGCGGGGTGACGTTCGCGGGCTACGTGGAGGGAGAGCGGCTGCGGGCCACCTACGCGTCGGCCGACGCCTTCGTCTTTCCCTCCCGAACCGAGACCCTGGGCAACGTGGTGCTCGAGGCATTGGCGTCGGGGCTCCCCGTGGTGGCAGTTGCCGAGGGTGGGGTGCTGGAGAACGTGAAAGACGGTGTCAACGGCCTTCTGTGCCCCCCGGGCGACGCCCAAACTTTCGCCCGTAGGATCACCGAGATCGTAGAGCAGCCGACTCTCCGGCAGCGGCTCGCGCGGAACGCCCGCGCGTGGGCGGAGGAACGCACGTGGGAGCGGGCCTTCGAGCCGCTCGTTCGCGCGTACGAGGAGGCCGCGACCAGCTGAAGCTCCTGGACATCACCGAGTTCTACTCGCCCGTGGGCGGCGGGGTGCGCACATACCTCGCCGCCAAGGCGCAGTGGATCGCGGACCAGCCCGGTATCGAGCACGCGATCGCGGTGCCCTGCGACCGGAACGAGGTCACAAGGCTCCACAAAAGTCGCGTCTATCATCTCAGAGGGCGGGCGGTGCCGGCCAGCCCCGGTTATCACTTTCTCACCTCGGCACGGGCCCTGGTGGAAGTCTTGGAGAGGGAGCGACCGGACGTCATCGAGGTGGGGAGTCCGTTCTTGGCGCCGTGGGTGACGGCGTATGCGACAAAGAGACTTGGGAAAGGGGAAGTGCGAAATCGCAAGACTGCTGCGGAATGGGAAACGGGAGAGGGGAAGATTGCGGGGAAACGCGTGCGTATCGTCGGTTTCTATCACTCAGACTTGCGCGGATACTGGGTGAAGCACGGGCTCGGGAGCGCGCCCGGGTGGGTGCGCGGCGTTGGAGGGAGCGTACTCGGGCGGTACATGCGCGCGGTCTATGGCCGGTTCGATGCAACGATTGTGGCGACGCCCTATGCGCGAGACGAGCTGGCGTGGGCGGGGGTGCGCAATACGCATGTCGTGCCACTGGGAGCCGACCCCGATGTGTTTCACCCAGGGCTCAGGGACGACGGTGTACGCGGCGCGCTCACGGTCGATCCCGATGCGCCCGTGGCGCTCTATGTGGGTAGGCTCTCTCGCGAGAAGGGGCTCGACGTCGTGCTCGCCGCGCTGCCGGATCTCAACCGGGAGCTAGGCCTCACGCTGGCGCTGGGGGGCGAGGGTCACCTACGGTCCCGGCTCGAGCGTGAAGCACGGCGGCACCCCGATCGCTTGCGCGTACTGCCGTATGTGAGGGAGCGCCACGAGATGGCGAGGGTCTATGCCAGCACTGACGTCTTTGTCGCCCCTTGTGCGTACGAGACCTTCGGGCTAGCGGCGGTCGAGGCCATGGCGTCGGGACTTCCGGTGGTGGGCGCAGATGCGGGTGGCGCGGGCGATCTGTTGCGCGGTGCAGGGTGGGGGCGCGGATTCCGACCGGGCGACCCGAGCGACTTCGCGCGGGCGGTGCGCGATGTCGTGGCGGCGGGAACGAAGGCCCTCGGGCAGGAAGCGCGCCGGGCGGCGATCGAGCAGTTCAGCTGGGAGCGCACGTTCGAGGCGCTCTTCGGAGTCTATCGGCGCTTGGCGTAGGGCTATAGGCGGCGAGCCGCTAAGACTCTCCGGGCGCCACTAGGCCTCACCCCTGTCGCACCTAGAACTCGACCCTAACCCCCACCTCGGCCGTGCCGGAGAACTCCGTCACCTTGTCCCCTGCTACGTGCCGCGCGTTGCGGACGAAGTTCTCGCCCACGTCCCAGGCGAGCCAGACGGAGCGATTGGGTTGATACC
>JBHIEQ010000387.1:0-2661 GCA_046760725.1 Gemmatimonadales bacterium | reverse complement strand
CCAGGGCCACGGGTACGATGCGGAACCAGATCTCGGGTTCGGCCCAGCTCCGGCCGGATCTAATACTGTTACATTCGGGGAGTCTTTTGTTGCAGTCTTCGAACCGTTGGGTGTTTGGTAACATTTACCACACGCCGAACGCCCGGCGGTCGTGGACGTGGATCCGTTCCACCACGCGCTGCGTGGCGGACCCGACGCACCCTGAACATACGGAGTACGTCACCTGGGCCGGCGACGACTATGAGCCCACCGATTTTCGCCGCCGGTGCGTGAACCTGGAACTCTTCCAGATGATTCCCACGGACGAGCGGCTGTGGGAGTTGTTGCCAGGATAGTCCGCGAGAGTATCTGCCCACCGGTGCTAAGTCCTGAACGTGCCCAGCGACGTCATGGCCGACGCCGAGCCTGGCCGCCAGGGCCCACCCGGCTGCCATTCTCCCGAGAATCCCTCCGCCGTTGCCGGCATCACAAACTCGGCGATCCCGGCCCCTGCCTCTGACAGCGAAGTCTCGGAACGCGCGCCGGTGGAGCGCTGAACGACCGCCGCCCACTGGCGCATCCGCGCGGGATCTTCGAGATACTCCGCCGAAAGCCCCGCGGGCGTGCGGTCCGGCAGCGGGACAGCTGCCCTGCGCTCGAACGTTCGATGCAGCGCACGCCCCAGCACGGCACCGTCGAACGCGTAGTGTTCCGCGAGATGCCAGAGGTCGAAATAGTCCTTCACCCGCGTGTTGGCCGTGCTGAGCGCGACCATGGCCTGGAACTTCTCCGCCACCACCGTTTCGCGGGGATACATGCGCATGGCGGGACCCGGAAGGTCGAGCAGCGTGGGGTAGGGCGCGCGCACCGGGCGCGGGGTGACCACGTCGCCAAAGCCAACGTCAATCTGAAGCGGGATCCGGGCATTGCCGAGTCGAGCTTCGAGGCGCACCCTCACGCCACGGTACTCGGATTGATCGCGAATCGGCTCCGAGCGCACCGATGCCGGGTCGAAGATCAGCCCGTCGTCCGGGGTCACGGCCGTCCGCGCAACCTCGGTGAACACGCCCTCCATCGTATCCGCATCGCCGCGGGCGAGGAGATCCAGGTCCTGGGTCTGCCGGGGAGAACGACCTTCCCAGACCCGGAAGAGCATCGCACCCTTGAGCACGAAGCGATCCGCGTGCACAGACTGGGCGACGCGGTAGAGTAACCGCTCGATGCCGTAGTGCGTCAGGACGAGCTGAAAGTCCTGCCCATCCGCGCGGGCTCGATTCCGGAGTCGTTGCCCTACGGAGGCCGCCACATTCGCCGCGGGGCGGCGAGTCATCCGGTGACTTCCATGTAGGGGCGCATGACCCGCCGGACGCGATCGATTCCCGCGTAATGCCACAGCTCGTCCACCGAGCACTTCCGCCTCCGCCGGCAGTCCTCCAGGGCCTCCAGCGCGACGTCCAGCCCGATCTTGTGGCGATACTTGAAACAGTCGGCCACCGTCTTGGCCGGGGAGTAGACCCGGAGCTCGACGCCTTCCGCCTGATGCCGCTCGATTCCGTCGGCGAGTGCGCGTCCCGAGAACCGCACGAACCGCACGGGGAGTTCCGGCACCCGTGGCTTCCACGCCTTCGGGGCGATCGCCCCCCAGATCTCCGCGGGAAGCTGGGTGCCGATCTCGTGGAACCGCAGCGCCGAGAGGAGGCAGATGACTCCCTGGGGGACTCGGCGGGCCGCCTCGACGAGCGTCGCGTGCTCGGTGACCGGGAAGTCGGTGAGCCGGTAGGTGCCTCGGGCCACGCGCTCCAGGACCCCCTCCTCCCGGAGGCGCTGGAGGTAGGTCCGAGGGATGCCAAAGCGCAGGAGGTCCTTGGACCGGATCGCGCCGTGCTGTTTGCTCAGTGCGATAACCTGTTCTCGTTTCGACAGTTCCGATGCTGGCATGTCACATAACCTCGGCTGATTTAAGCTAACACCCGAGGAATCGTAACACAACCTCCGCCCTCGGTTCCCGCGGCATGCTCCAGTACGGGCTCATGCTCAAGGAGGAGCGCCTCAGACCTCCACGGTTCGTCGATCATGGACCAGGACCTTCTTCGCCGGCCGGTGGAGAAGGTGCTTCTTTTGGGGGTTGGTGCCCTTGGCCATGACCTGCTCGAACTCGTCCACCAGCTCGAGGCGCATCGCCCGGTCGATCTCCGGCAGGTCCCAGGACGCAGAGGCGCTGGTTGGCCTCCGGCCTTCCTCCATCAGGAGCGGTCGGGATTCGTCGGATGAACCACCAGCTCGAGCGCGCCGCGGTCACGCAGCCGCACCGCCGCGAAATGGCGAACGTCTCGCGTCGCGATGCGGCGAACGCTGATCGTGTCGGCGAGCGCCACGACGGAGGCATCCACTGGGCCAAGACCCAGGTCCTCGTAGCGCCGGTCGATCTCCATGGCCCGGAGGAGCTGGTCCAAGGTCGGCGGGGCGTACGTGAAAGCGCCGCGTGCCAGGTCGTCCATGAAGGCGTTCATGGCCCGCCGCTCGTCGTGCAGGAAGTAATCGAGTTCGGCCAGCACGAGGCCCGGCACGTAGCGCGCGCGAGCAGCGTCAATGGCGCTACGGAAGCGCTGGTGGTCCGGCGCGCTCTCGACGAGATAGTCGAGCAACGCGCCGGTGTCGCAGATCAATGCGGCCGCGCTACCG
>JBHIEQ010000386.1:0-2661 GCA_046760725.1 Gemmatimonadales bacterium | reverse complement strand
GCTTCCAGCGCATTGAGCGCGCGCCGAGCATCCCCGTCCGCGTGTTTGACGAGCGCCTCGAGCGCCTCGTCCGTCAAAAGATTCTCGCAGCGTTCCGCGCTGAGCGCGCTGCGTACGATCTCACTCACGTGCTCCGGCCGTAGCGGCTCCAGGACGTACACCGAGACGCGCGAGAGGAGCTGCGAGGTCATCTCGAAGCTCGGGTTCTCGGTCGTGGCGCCGATCAGCGTGACCACCCCACGCTCGACCCACGGTAGAAACGCGTCCTGCTGCGCCTTGTTGAACCGGTGGATCTCGTCGCAGAAGAGGATCGTACCCCGGCCCTCGAGGCGCTGGCGGTCCTGAGCCTCCTTGATGATCTGGCGCACGCGCGGCACGCCCTCGGTGACCGCGCTGAACGGCTCGAAGTGCTTGTCGGTGTGTTTGGCTATGAGATAGGCGAGGGTAGTCTTGCCGGATCCCGGGGGACCCCAGAAGACCATCGACCCCACCTCGCCGCGCTCGATGGCCTCGCGCAGCGGCTTGCCCATCCCCACCAAGTGATCCTGGCCCAGAAGCTTGTCGAGCGACTCCGGCCGCAGGCGGTCGGCGAGCGGGCGGTTGTCGCTCAGTTCCTCAAACAACGATGGATCGGACACAACTGAAAGGTGAACCGGCCGACCCGCAAAACGAAAGTCAACCGCGGACTACGGGGCGACGACGCCCCCGGGCCAAACCCAGCCTGCACGCGGAGTTCGAATTGCACAAGTGCTTGACCGGCAGAGAGTTAGGTGCAATGTTTCGGCGCCCAATCGGCATCGTGCGCACGGCGACGGAAGAGGGAGTCGAGCTGCTGGGTTGAGCAGCCGATGCTTCCGTACGCACGTGGGTCGCTCGACCCTTCGGCACCCTGATCCGCGGTCTCTCCGTTCATCACAGCAGGACGCCCACCAGCTCGCTCACACCGAAGAACCCACCCGCTCCGAGAAAGAACGCGAGAGGAAGTCCCCAACCCGTCTTGCCCTGAAACTCCGGCACGAGGTTGGACGCGCCGACATAGATCGTGACTCCCGCCGAGAGGGCCAGTCCGTTGGCCGCGAGGAAGGCGACCCAGTCGGTCACCAGCACACCCACCAGGGTCGCGAGGCCAAGCGCCGTGGCGCTCGCGAGCGCCGCACGGGGGCTCGTGCCGCCCGCGAGCTGTAGGCTGGAGATGGTGAGGCCCTCGGGGAGCTTGTGTAGGAAGACCGCGACAAAGATGAGGAGACCCAGCTCGGTGCTCACGTTGAACCCGCTCGCGATCGCGACACCGTCGAAGAACGTGTGCAGCAAGAGCCCTATCAGCGCCGTCACACCGGCCAGCCGAGTGACGTCGTGCGTCTCCTCGCCGAAGTGGAAGTGCTCGGTGGCGGTGTGCTGCGAGAGATGAACCAGGAGATAGCCGAGCAGCACGAATAGCGCGGCGCTCTCGCCCCCCATCTCTATCGCCTCAGGTAGCATGCGCACGAGTGACACCGACAGCATGAATCCGGCGCCGAAGGCCACGAAACCCGAGATGATCTTGAGGCCGAGCTTGGCCCCTCTCACAGCCGCGACACCGCCCGCGACGTTGCCGAGAGCGGCTACCGCGGCGTAGAAGAGGGCGCCGTTCACTTGCGCTTCCGCGCCCCGCCGCCCCTCCCACGCTGTGGGCTGTGGGCTGAGCCCTGTGCGCTGTGCGCTGTGCGCCGGGTCGATGCCTCGGGTATGCTGCGTAGCAGGCGGTCCTTTGTGTTGAGCTGAGGGTCCTCGAGCACTTCGTCGAGCAGTCGGCGCAGCGTGTTGCCGATCTCGGGGCCCTCGGGGATACCGGCGGCGATAAGGTCGTCTCCGTTGACCGCGAGGTCTCCCACTCTGAGCGGTGCCTTCGCCGCTCTCGTCTCGGCGACCGCGCGAGCGAGCTCGCCGTCTTTCCCCTCGGCGATGCGGATAGCCAGCAGATCGTCCACCACGTCGAGGGCCTCGGACATCCAGCGCCTGACGGCGGCACGCGAGGCGGGGTCGGGCCACGTGTCGCGCATCCGACCGATCTCCCTGCCCCGCTCGATCTCCGCAGTGGAACACTTGAGCCGCGCGAGCGTGGCACCAGGATCGTCGGAGAGGTACGCGGTGAGGAGCACGGGGTCGCTTCCGCCGAGGCGGTCGATTACAGTCGTGGCACCTTCCTGCGCCCCGTGCCCGGCGCCCTGCTTGCCGCGCACTACATACTGTGCACAGCGCACCTCGCGCATCCACAGTTCGACGGCGCCAATCTCGCACCACAGTCGCAGGAGTTCGCTGGGCCGCCGCGACGTCTCGAGCCCGCGGAACCACTCCTCCCTCACACGCTCCGCGGAAAGATGCTCGAGGCCTCCCGCGTTGGCCTTGGCGGCCTCCCAGGTCGCGGGGTCGATCTCGAACCCGAAGCGGCCGGCGAAGCGCAGGGCACGCAGAATGCGGAGGTAGTCCTCGCGGAACCGCTCGGCGGCGTCCCCCACCGCGCGAACGAGCTTGCGCTCGAGGTCTCCCTGGCCGTCGAACGGGTCGCGCCACGCGTGGCGCAGCGGGTGATAAGCGATCGCGTTGATTGTGAAGTCGCGACGCGCGAGATCTTGCTCCAGATCGACGCCAAACACGACCCCAGCGTGCCGTCCGTCCGTCTTG
>JBHIEQ010000385.1:0-2668 GCA_046760725.1 Gemmatimonadales bacterium | reverse complement strand
TCGTGATCGAGATCCAGCGCGCGGCGCAGCCAGTATAGGGCCACGTCTTCGTCTCCCAGGCGGTGGGCCGCGTATCCAAGGCAGGCCGCGGCCTCGGCCGAGTCCTGGTGGTGCTCGACCGCGATGCGGAAGAACCCGCGCGCGTGTCGCAACATGGATTCACGGAACAGCGCCCGTCCGATCTGGAGCATCAGATCGTGATCTTCCCGGAACCCCAACCCTAGAACGCGGTCGAAGCACGAAACCGCGCCGCCCCGGTCTCCCAGCTTGAGGAGCGTCTCGCCCAGGCCGGCCAGGGCTTCTTCGCCGTTTGGGTCCAGTGCGATGGCGCGTTGAAAGCTGTCGCGCGCCCAGGCGTACTCCTCGCGGGCCAGCCGAGCATACCCCATACCGACGTGCAGCTCCACGGCAAACGGGTATAGAGAGAGGCCGTCGCGCAGGACGTCGACGGCCTCGTCAAACCGACCGTTGTTGTACAAATGATGCCCGCGTCGGGCGTACTGCTCCGAGCTCAGGAAGGGGTCCGACATGAGCCGGGCCTCCGGTGGAGAGTCGCCGTACAGTACAAGCCAACCGCTGATAGCACAAGCGGTTGCGCGTCGTCGCGCGGCTTCAATTCTGTGCCGGCCGGCTAGCCCCTATGTGCGACAGGTGGATCTTCCACAGCCCGTCCGTTTCGTCCTTCATCCAGAGCACGGTACCGGGCCCGGAGGCGACGGGCAGTCGCTTCCCCCGGCGCACGATGTCCGTCGAGTGCCCGAACGTCGAGAGGGCGACCGTGGGTGACAGGATCTCGATGGACACGTCCTGTGTGACGAAGTTCAGGTAGTCCGTCGATTCGTAGAAGCTCTCCCAGGCGCTCCTGACGTCTTCCCATCCGCTGCTCCGCGTGCCGTCCATCCAGTGCACTCGGACATTTGGCACCTGGTGATACATCGCGAGCACGCTGTCCACCCATCCGTTGTTCATCACGCGAGTCCATTGCTCCAGCCGCTGTTGCACTTGCTCTCTCTCAATGAAGATCTCGCGCTGTGTCAACTCCGGCGTGCAAGCGAGCATCGCGGCCATCGCGAGAGCCAACACCCAGTTATGCCGTCGCATGTCAGCGCATCCTTTCACCGAGGAATGTGACTCTCAAAAGGTACGGATTGGACCACTTGCGTCAATCCGCTTGGGGGCGTAGCGTATCGACCCCAAGACGGCTCTTCTTCACAATTCCTTTCTTTCGGAACAGTCCATGACTCAGCCACGCTCGTCTTTAGCCATCGCGCTGCAGGATTACAAGGGAATTCGGCCGGGCATTGCCCTCACGATCGCTGCGGTGGCGCTCGTGGCCGCAATCGTCGTCGGCATCGCGCACATCGTCATGTTGGGCAAGTCGGGTCAAGCGATCGACGAAGGCCGTCGTACGATTCGCACGCTGCACCGCTACAACGCGGCGCTCGAGGCCTGGCGCCAGATGGCCGCCGTTCCCGAATCCGACCCGCAGTTCGAGGATCAGAGGCGCCTGCGCGACAGCATCGCGCTGGCCTTGCGGGAGGACCTGGAACAGCTTCAGCGGGAGATCGGCGACACGACCGATCAGGCACTGGTCGCCGACGTGCTGGAGGACCTCGATATGTCGGCCGTAGCAGCGGGGACCGCGGGCTCCGAACTCGGCCTGAGAGGGCGGGAGGCGATGATCGTCCTCACGGCCCGTCAAGACTCGGCGCTGTTCAGGGCTGCGGCGCGCTATCAACGGTCGCAGTACTTCGCGGCACTGGTGATCGGCCTAGCTGTTGTCGCGGCGGGGATCCTGATCGTTCCGATGTCCTGGATGTACGTGCGCTACAAGCGCGGCGTACCGCCCGGGTTGTAGCGCGGCCGCCGGCTGGAAGCCGTGCGGGTAGCGTAGCGACCATACGATTGGTCATATGTCTGTGCGTCGCCGCGACACCCTCGCGGCACAGAAGCCCCACCGAGCCACGAAGGAAACGTGGCGGGATGCAGAGTGTATTGGCGACTCACGGACTCGCCGACCTGGAACCACAGCCGCTGGGTCGGTGGCGCGACCGAGCACCGGTTTGCCGGCCTCGTGATCGACAATCAGTCCTTCGGCGTTATCGCGGAGGCGCCGACGGCAACGAGAGCACCGTGCAGTTTCCCGCGTCGCGGAGGTAGGCCACGGGCTTCACCGCGTATCAGAAGCGCCTTTTCGTCTTCCTCAGCGTCGCGACCTTCTTCGAGGGTTATGACTTCACGGCGCTGAGCCAGATCCTGCCCAATCTGAGGGACGAGATGAGTCTCGCCGAGGGCACCGGCGGCCTCATGGCGTCCGTCATAAGCGTGGGCACTATAGTGGCGTACTTGCTGGTCCGCCTCGCCGATCGCTTGGGGCGCAAGCGCGTTCTGGCGATCACCATTCTGGGATACGCCACCTTCACCTTTCTCACCGGCGTCTCGCGTTCGGCCTACGATTTCACGGTCTATCAGTTCATTGCACGCGTATTCCTGATTGCGGAGTGGGCGCTGAGCATGGTGATCGCGGCCGAGGAGTACCCGGCGGAGAAGCGCGGTTTCGTGATCGGAGTGATTCAGGCGTTCAATTCCCTGGGATCGATTTCCTGTGCGGCCGTCGCCCCGGCGCTAATCAGCACTGCGTACGGATGGCGCACCGTCTATTTCGTCG
>JBHIEQ010000384.1:0-2676 GCA_046760725.1 Gemmatimonadales bacterium | reverse complement strand
GGTCGAGCTGTTCTATGACTTGGGCCTGAGAATTATCCAGCTCACCTACAACCTGCGCAATCTCGCGGGCGACGGGTGCCTCGAGCCTTCTGACGGCGGGCTCAGCCGTTTCGGACACTCGCTCGTTGAGCGAATGAACGAGATCGGTATCGTGGTGGACGTGAGTCATTGCGGCCCCAAGACCACGCGCGATACGATCGAGGCCTCCCGTGACCCTGTGGCTATCACTCACAGTGGCAGCCGCGCCGTGTACGACCACCCGCGCAGCAAGTCGGACGAGACCCTGAGAGCGATGGCCGACCGTGGTGGCGTGATCGGCATCTATCTCATGCCGTTCCTGAACGCCAGTGGGCCGGCCACCGCGGAGCATGTGATGAGCCACATCGAGCACGCGGTGAACGTCTGCGGCGAAGATCACGTGGGGATAGGCAGCGACCAGTCGATCACCCCCGTCGAGCTGACCCCGGCATACAGAGAACAACAGCGGGTGTTCGCCGAACGGCGCCAGCGGCTGGGCATCGCGGCGCCGAGGGAGGACGAGCTTCTGTTTGTACCGGAGATCAACTCGCCCCGCCGAATGGAGATGATCGCTGACCAACTCGCAGCAAGAGGTCACCCCGACGCCAGGATCGAGAAAGTACTCGGCGGGAACTTCCAGAGACTGTTCAGCGAGGTGTGGCGATGAGACGGTGCATCGAGAGACTGCTGACCGGCGCTGCCATAGCCGGAGGTGCGTTATCTTCACACGCTGCCGCCGCACAGGTCCCCGTTGATTGGGCGATGCACCACGATCATGAGGAAGTTACCCGGCTTGTACGTGCCTGGGCCGACGAGTATCCGAATCTCGTCACCCTCGAGTCGCTGGGAACGAGCGTACAGGGACGGGACCTGTGGCTCCTCACTGTCACGAACAGAGATGCCGGTCCGGCGCCCGACAAGCCCGCGCTCTGGATCGATGGACACTCGGATGGCGGGGAGGTCTTGTGCAAGGAGGTCGCCCTATACCTGATCGGCTATCTGCTTGACAATCACCGCACCGACCGCGTGGCGCGCATTCTCGAACGTGTCACGCTTTACATCGAGCCCGACGCGAATCCGGACCCGGGGGAGCAGGTGATCCAACCGCCTGAGCCTGGAGTATTCCAGGGGGTCTCCCGCACGGGCTACCTGTACCCGTGGGACGGCGACGGGGACGGTGTATCCGACGAGGATCCCCCCGAGGACGTGAATGGTGATGGTCTCGTGGTGTCGATGCGCGTCCGAGACCCGAACGGTGAGTGGAAGCTTCATCCGGAAGACTCGCGACTGGTCGTTCGGCGTGAAGCCGGTGACGGTCCCGAGGCCGGGCCGTTCTATCGCTTCTATCCCACGGAGGGCATCGACAACGACGGCGATGGTCGCATCAACGAGGATTGGCTGGGCGGGTTCGACTCCAATCGTATGTACCCGGTGAACTGGCGCATGGAGTGGCGCCAGAAGGGTGCGCCGCCTTATCCGTTGTTCACGCCTGAGCCGAAGGCGATCGTAGACGCCGTGCTCGCACGGCCCAACATCGGAGCGCTGATCTCCCTTCACACCTCAGGCGTGTTCCCGGGCGGTACCCTGTGGCAAGCCCCCGCGTCGCAGTTTCCCGACGAGTTCCTGAGCTACGACGTTCGGTTTCTCTACCCCACGTTCGGACGTGTGTACGAGCGCGTGATGCGGCGCGAGGGCTATCCCTACTCGAGGGCGACCGCGGCCAACGTGCGCGAGCGCGAGCCGAGGGGCGAGATCCCTGCGACGCTCATCGACTGGGCGTTCATCAACTACGGTATGCTCGCGTGGACGCCCGAGATATGGGCCCGCGGCGTATTCGACTACGACGGTGACGAGAGTATCAGCCCACTAGAGACCATGCGGTGGAACGAGGAGGAGTGGAACGGTAGGCTCTTCGTGTCGTGGAGAGAAGCCCAGCATCCCACGCTGGGCACGGTCGAGGTAGGCGGATGGCGCAACGATTTCGATGCCCACGGACTCACGCCGCCCGAAGGATTCGTCTATCGCTCTGAGCAGATCCTCCCATGGTTTCTGTTCGTGCTCGAGTCGCTTCCACGCGTCGTCGTGCGCGACATGAGATCGGACCAGATCGAGGACGGTGTTTACCGTGTAACCACCATGATAGGGAACAATGGGTTTCTGGACACCCCGGTGACCGAGCGCGCGGCCTCGCTCGCGGCCGAGCGGAATGTAGAGACCGGCGAGAGTTCGTTTGTTCAACTCGTCCCAGGCGGGCTCGCCGATATCACGGGGGAGGACGGCACGGTTGTCGGGAACAGCCGGCGAGAGGTCGGGCATCTCAAGGGCTGGAATGCGGGTGACCGGTTCCGCAGCGAGGTCAGCCGGGACTGGCCCCGGAAGGTACAGGTCAGCTGGGTGGTGCAGGGCGGTCCTGGCACACGCGTGACGGTTCGCGCGGGAACACCGCGTGCCGGTTTCGCCGAGAGGACGATCCAGCTGGGCGGGCGATAGACTCCGACCGAGGGATCGTCTAACGGAAGCGTCGTTGGATGTGAGCCATGAGACACCAACCCCCTGATATGGAACGGCGAGATTTCCTGAAATCGAGCGTTGCCGTAGGTGGAGGCGCTATACTGGGTCTCGGCGGGGCCGGACGACGCGCGCGACAGGTCTCTCGCC
>JBHIEQ010000383.1:0-2681 GCA_046760725.1 Gemmatimonadales bacterium | reverse complement strand
GCAACCGCCGGATATGATGAGGGCCGGTTGGCGAGTTGGCAAGGCGGGTGGAGGGGCGCATGTCCCGCTGGCGGGGCGGTGGATGGTGTCTCTTGCACCGCGGGCGGCAGAACCCTATCTATAATGAATCGAGTATGATACAGTAGGAGGAGCTCATATCATGCCGCTGACCCGGATTTCAATCACGATTCCCGAAGGGCTGGTGCACCGGGCGGACGCTCAGGCCGAGAAGCTGGATCGCTCCCGCAGTTGGGTGTTGGTGGAGGCGCTTAGGCGGTACTTGGAAGAGGTCGAGCGGGGGGCTGCCGCAGAGCGGGCGGTTCGGGAGAGGACCGCCCGGTACCACGGCGACGTGGTGTCGGGGCTCGGCCCGTATCGGCAGGCACAGCTCGAGGCGGACCTGGCGCTCACGCCCGAGGAGCGGGTGCGTGAGGCGGAACGCACCGCACGGGTGAGCGAACTCGCTGCCCCGGCATGGAATCGTCACCGGGTCATCGTGTTCGATCGATTCGAGGACTACCTGGACTGGGACCGGTGGGAGGGGCGAGTCCAATGACGGAACCGGATACGCGACTTGCCGGAGTGTGCAAGGCGCTCAACCAAGCGGGAGCGCGTTACGTGCTGGTCGGTGCCGCTGCCATGCAGCTCTGGGGATCGACCAGGGCTACGCGCGACATCGACATCCTGATCGAGCGAACGGTCGAGAACGCGAAGCGGGTGCTGTCAGCCCTCGAGAGGTGTGGCGTGTTGCTCGCCGGCGAGTGGCTGGCCGAGGAGGTTGCCGCGAAGCCGGTTACGATAATCGGTGACGTCCCACGCGTGGATATCATGACCGTTGCATGGAGCGTTCACTATCCGGAGGCGATCCGGGACGCCGCCGTCTTCGAGATCGAGGGCGTTAGGATCCCTACTGTCTCGATCGACCACCTCATAGCGTCCAAGCGCACGGGCCGGTTGCAGGACGCGGCCGACATCGAGATGCTGCAGACGATCAAGCGGTTGCGGGAGGAAGGGGAGGGGGAGGGGTGGGGGAGGAGGGGGCTGCCCGACTAGATCTGGCGGGAGCCTGCGATAACGGGCACCTTGAGGCTTCACCCGAGTCGAATGGAGGGGAGTCGTCGTGCAGATCGATCCCGCGAGATGCGTGGCCTGTGCCAACTGCGTTCCGGTTTGCCCCATGGGTGCGATTTCCGTGGACGCCGTGAAGAACCGGGCGGTAATCGACTACGACGAGTGTGTCGAGTGCGGCACCTGCTATCGCGGAATGAGCCAGGAGCGCTTGAATCCTACGTTCGTTCGGCTGGTGCGGAGGGTGGCGGGCCTGTTTCGGTTCCGGTTCGAGCCAGAGCCGGACGTGTGTCCGACCGCGGCGTTCGTGATGGAGGACCTCGAGTGGCCGCGCATCGTGCGGCGCGTGTTTAGCGATCCCCTGGTGGAGCACACGTCCACCGGTATACACGGCCGCGGCACCGAGGAGGTCAAGACCAACGACGTGACCGGAAGGGTGAGGATCGGGGAGGTTGGTTATGTGATCGAGTTCGGGCGGCCCGGAGTGGGCGTCAGGTTTCACGAGATCCAGAGGATGACCGAGGCCCTGGGCGCGCTCGGAGTCGCGTTCGAGGCGAGGAACCCGATCACTCACCTGATGACCGACACGGCGAGAGGGGTGCTGAGGGGGGATCTCCTTGGCGAGAAGATTCTCTCTGCGATCGTCGAGATCAAAACCACGATCGAGGAGGTGCCGCGGGTGCTCGAGACCGTCCGCCGCGTGTCCGGCGAGATCGACACGGTCGTCTCGGTGGGTGTGGCGACCCGCTGTGACGAGAACGGCGAGGATGAGCTGCTCGCGCCGCTGCTCGCTGAACTTGGCTACTCCGTCGAGCGGGCCAAGACCAACATGGGCCTGGGGAGAGTCACGAACGTCGGCGCGGGGGCCGTGCGGTGACCAACAAACTCCATCGCTACGGCGACGCCGAGAGTTTTCGCGACTACTTCATCATCTTCGCGATCGCGTGCAGGGGGAAGAACGACGAGGGCGCGCTCGAGAGGTTGAAGGCTTTTCTGCGCATATGCGCTAAGCACGATCCTGTAAACATCGGCAACGCCAACTCCTCGAGCTACCGGCCGGAGCGGCACTTGAACCCGTCGGTGCACTGGCGGCGGCGCATCGCGGCGGATCATGAGACGGTGATCGGCCGCTTGGACCGGCCCAAGACGGTGGCGGCGGTGTTCGACTCGCTGGAGAAGGCGCAAGAATGCTTGCGGGAAGTACAGGCGGCCGACCTCGGCCTCTCAGTGAACCTCGCCACCTCGGTCGAGGGTGCCAAACATGTGGGCGCCGCGTGTGGCATCAAGCGACACAGCGTCGAGTACTCACTCGGTTTCGCAGATCCGCACGATCACCTGCCGGACAGGACGGTGCTCGCGCTCTCCACCATGTGCGGGCACGGCATGGTATCACACAACCTGGCGAAGAGGATGCTCGATCTCGTGAGGGAGGGCCGCCGCAGGCCGGAGCAGGCTGCGGTCACCCTGGCCCGGTTCTGTCCCTGCGGCGCGTTCAATCCGGCGCGGGCCGGGAGGATCTTGGCGCGATCGTCGCTTGAGCGACAGTTTGCCGAGCCGCGGCTTTAGCTGCGGAGAACGCGAGTGAGCACCCCTCCCCGCGACCAATCAGCGTC
>JBHIEQ010000382.1:0-2693 GCA_046760725.1 Gemmatimonadales bacterium | reverse complement strand
GTCCTCACCTCTTGGCGGGAGCCCATGACGCGAGCCAACAGTCGTATGGTCTGGTTGCCGCCGACTTGCGCTCGGGACAATCTAAAGACCCGAGTCTCCATGCTTCCCACGCTTCCCACCGGAATTTCGACCCCGCTGCGCAGCAGGTAGATCCTCAGGTCGGCGATGTTGCCGTTATCCACTTGGAGCGTGATCCCGCGAGTGGTTGCGGCGGGCTCGTAGTCCGTATCTAAGCGCGGGGAAACGGCACACCCGCTCGACGCCATCGCGCCGGCCAGAGCCAAGACGGCCAGAGGTGTCCAGATTCGCTTCGGCATCGGTTCCTCCCGTGGTTGCTGCCGAAACGATGCGGGTGGGCCGTCAAGCAGATGTCAGGTAGGGCCGGCGCGGTGAGGGCGCGGCTGGGGCACTCCCTCAGCGTGTTCGCCGATGCAATGCACGGGACAGCTGGAGAAGCGTCTAGATCTCCTCCACCCTGATGTCCGGGTGCCGGCCCGATACCGCCGTCCGGAACCAGATGAACGGGAACAGCGGATTCGGCAGCCAGTAGAGCCACGCCAATCCCGGGACCCTAGCGCCACCGGGCAGCCGCAGCACCAGCCACTGGTAGAGTCCCTTGTACGGACAGAGTCCCGGAATCGGTGTCGCTGCCACGACGCCCGGACGGAGGTATCTCCTGCGGATGTAGTAGTTGCCCTCGAACGGCGTGATACCCCAGCCGACCGGCCCCTCAGCGATGACCGCGCCACTGGGTTCATGAGAGATTCTGATTCTTCGGTTCCGCACGAGTCATCCCTCCTCTGCCATCCCAAACCGTGTGCGGTGTGGGCGGGTTCCGGCTGTCGGCGTATCCAGGGCAAAGGAGTGGGATCGATCAGCGGCCCGTCGCCAGCGAGCGCAACCTGCCTCCCAGGAACTGTCCGGCAAAGAAAGCACCCACGAAGAGCGGCAGTGCGCCCATGCGCCAGCCGACGCCGGCGATCACTCGCAGCGCCACGGCCAGCGGAACGGGAACGTGGATTGCAAGGAACCACGGAAGCGTGAACCGCTTCGTCCCGGCCCGCCAGAAACCAAACGGCAGATTCAACGCGAAGATCACCAGTGCCACGGTCCCGACGCCTGCCCTCACGAGCCTGGTGGCCGCTCCAATGCCCCGGTCGGCGAACTAGTCGAGCCGGCCGGCCCTACCGCAGCTAGTCTCTGTATCGAAAGCTCTTCGTCCGACCGTGACGGAATACCCGCGTGTAGCCGTCGATGTGACGTTCGTTGCGACGGTTCTCGGCCGCGTCGATGTCGCGCCACTCCGGGTTCCTGCGCAAGAATCAATAGGAGTGTGTCCGATCGTCCACCAAGTAGATGGCGCGGTCGATCCTGAGTTCTCCCCCCATGCCGCGAGCTCGATGCGTAGTGCAGGCGTAGCAGGTCCGAACAGAACGCGCACGGCCGGGTTCTCAACCCACGCGAAGCCTTTTGAGTGCGGCGCGGGCGCCCATTAGCGTGAGCAGCACTCCGAGCAGCGCGCCGAGCACACCAACGGCGTTCCCAACAAATGCAACCAAGTTGGCGGGTGAGCCGGTGGGCTGGAACGCTCGAGCTCTGGTGACCGCCTCGATAAGACCTGCCGTCATGAAGCCGTAGGCCGTCGCGAGTAGCGACCACACGAGAACCGAAGCCTCGCGTCTTTCGAGAACGAGCGAGGGAAGCACGGACGCCGTGGCCAGAAGCCAGATCCCAGTCATGACTAAGCCGAGATGGGCGGAGAGCCATAGGTGAAGCGGCTCGCCACTCCATTCGGCCGCCGCCGGGAACCCACATAGCAGTCCGACAAAGAGTACGATGGCGCCGTGGAAAATGAGTCGTTCGCGATTGTTGCTAGTCATGACGAATACCTGAACGTTCCTCCTGCAATCTAACAATCGCTCTCATAGAGCAGTCAGCGCATGACCTGCGAGGCGACTCGCTCGGCCACGCGTCTAGGTGAACGTGGTCGTATTACCGGCAAGCTTGCTGGGCGGCCACCACCCGGCCCGCGCTGTCGAGCACACAGGGGGTCACGTATCTCTTGTGTACATCCAGGCCCACGTAATACATAGGGCCTCCGAGGTCGAGGTAGCACGGATTTTCACTTGTGCTCCTCGCAAGAGGACGCACTCCAGTCAAATGTGCGCCTCCCTCCGAGGCTCTGCTCTTTCACGAGGTCGTGCTAGGCCGCTCTTCTACCTGCGATCCCGGCCACCTACCAAGACACCTCCGCCAAACAACAACAACTCCGTATACCATCGCGGCAGGCGGACCGCAATCGCCTGGTGGATCTGGCGCAATCCAGCAGCAAACAATGCCACGGCGACTGTGACGGTAAGGATACGACCGATTACTCCAAAGGCTTCTTCGCGCAGACCAAGCAAGAGGGTCCCGGCAGCGAAAAGGATGAAGACACTGCCAAGAAGCCCGAGAATCAGTCGGTTGACGAGTTGTCGTCCGACGGCCTTGGGTGCCACGGTCAGTTTCCTCGCTTGAACCTGTGGCCAACGCAACCGACTACTTTCGACCGAGACGCCGTGTGGCGCAAGGCTCCCGGCTCACCCGCGGGCTAAACCGCGCGTAGTGGCGGAAAGAAAGCCCCGTCATCCACGACGAGGCCGACTGTCCGCTCCTTTTCTACACCCAAGACCAAGCTGCAATCTCAAATCGCC
>JBHIEQ010000381.1:0-2695 GCA_046760725.1 Gemmatimonadales bacterium | reverse complement strand
GGATCTCCTAGACCCCCGAGTCTGGGCCGAGGATGACCAAACTCTCGCTTTCACAACGCACGCCACAATCCAGTGAGGATACGTAGCTCCTGCCCACCACCGACGTAATCGTGATCGGCGCCGGAGCTGTGGGGGCGAGCACCGCATTCCACCTCGCGAAGAAGGGTGTGCGCGTCCGGGTGTTGGAGAAAGAATCCGCGCCCGCTCGGCATCAGAGCAGCAGGAACAGCGGGGTGATCCACGCGGGCTACAATCTCAAGCCGGGCAGCAACAAGGCGATCTACTGCGTGGAGGGAAACCGGCAGCTCAGGGAGTATTGCGCGGCGCGAGGCGTTCCCATGATCCAGGGTGGGATCCTCGTCGTGGGCCGGACCGAGGCGGAGCTCCCTGTGCTGGCGGAGCTCAAACGCCGCGCCGATCTGAACGGCGTGCAGGCAAGTCTGGTGGACGAGCGGCAGATCCGGGAGCTGGAGCCCCACGCGCGAGGCCTCCAGGCGCTACATGCACCGGAGGGAGCGAGCTTCGATTCGGCAGCGTTCGTGGAGCGCCTGCTGTCGGATGCCTCATCGCACGGCGCCCAACTCCACTACGGCGCTCGGGTGACCTCGCTCGGCGATCCCTCACTCCGCGATCGCTCGCTCGGGCAGTCCCCTGCGTCCGAGGTGCGGGTCACGACCTCGCACGACGTCTTTCACTCCCGCGTGGTGGTCAATTGCGCGGGACTCCACGCCGACCGGGTGGCGGGTCCGCTGGCGGCCGACGTGCGGGTGGTCCCCTTCCGCGGCTACTACGCTGAGATCAGGCCCGGGCGCCGTCATCTCATTGGCAGCCACCTCTACTCCGCGCCGGATCTCGACTTCCCGTTCCTGGGAGTGCACCTGTCACGCCAGGTGGACGGGCGCGTTCTGGTCGGGCCCGGCGCGATGTTGGCGTTCGGTCGGGAGGCGTATCGGCTGCGGGACGTGAACCTGAGAGACCTGGGCGGCATTCTCTCCTGGCCCGGGTTCCATCGCCTCACAACGCGTCCACAGTTCCGCAAGCTCATCGCAAGCGAGGTCAAGAAGAGCCTCTCGCTCAGGGCGATTTGGCGGGAAGCGCGGCAGGTGCTCCCTGACCTCGACCCCTCGGATCTCGCGCGCTCCTTCGCCGGCAATCGGGCGCAGCTGGTCACGCGCGACGGCGAGCTGGTGGACGACATCCTGGTGCGCGAGACGGAGCGGGCCGTGCACGTACTGAACGCGGTCTCGCCGGGGCTCACCTGCTCCTTGCCGTTCGGGAAGTATGTGGCGGGGAGGGCGAGGGAGAAGCTGGGGTGAGGGGAGGCTCGCGTCTTCCACGACCACGCCGAGCACCGCACAACGCAACTGTGCGCCAGCGCGTAGCCAACACCCCACCGCGGCTTGCGCGAAATACATAATCAATCTGCAGATTACAGCACATGGAAACGCACATCTCGGCGACCGAGCTGGCTCGCGGTCTGGGCGACGTGCTGGGGCGCATCCGCTACCGGGGCGAGAGCTTTATCGTAGTGCGCAACGGCAAGCCTGTCGCCCGAATCGGGCCGATCGCGACCCGGGGTTCGGCGACTGTCCGCGAAGCGGCCGCAGCGTGGATGGAGGCGAACCCTCCGGCCGCTGACGAGATACCTCCGGCCGGCGGCGACAACCCTCCGGCCGCTCACGAGAAACCGGCTGGCGCCCCGAAAGGTCCAGCCGCCGAGGGGATCCCCCAAGAGATAGCCCAGATCATGCGGTCCCGCGGTGTGGTACGTGCGGGCATGTTCGGCTCGGTGGCGCGGGACGAGGCGACGGCAGTAAGTGACGTTGACTTCCTGGTGGAGTTCGAGAAGGGGCGCACCCTGCTCGACCTCGCGGGACTACGGCTGGATCTGGAGCAGGAGCTTGGCCGCCACGTCGATGTCGCCACACCGGACTCCCTCCATCCCGCGCTCAGGGACGAGATAATGCGCGATCTCGTTCCGATCCTTTGACCCGCTCCGTTCGGATCCTCCTGGAAGACATTGTGAGCTGAATCTTGCACCGCACCTGAATACGTATAGATTGAAGTAGGCTAATACGTATAAGGGGCAATACTCATGGCCCTCAAGAAGCTCACGCTCAGCGTGGACGAGGATGTGGTCGAGGCCGCTCGGCGTTACGCGCGGGAATCCAACACCAGCATCTCGCGGCTGGTGACACGCTTCCTCGCGGGACTGCCGCTGGGCGAGAAGCGCCGCTTCAGCCCCGCCGTGCGGCGACTCCTCGGAATCCTGCCCCGGGAAGTTGACGTGGCCGAGTACCGTCGGCACCTGGTCGAGAAACACGGCGAGTGAAGCTCCTCTTGGACATCGACGTGATCGTAGATGTCCTGGCGAGGCGACACCCCTGGGTGGAGGACTCGGGCGCCGCCCTTTCACTGCTCGACGGAGATCAGGCCCACGGCTTCGTGGCCGTGCACACCATCACGACCATCCATTACCTCTTGACCCGGCATCTCGATCTGACGAAGGCCCGGGCTGCGCTGGTCGATCTCCTGGGACTCGTCGAGGTCGTGCCCGTCAGTCACGCAATGATTCTCCGTGCTCTCTCTCTGGGTTGGAGCGATTTCGAGGACGCCGTCCAGGCCATCTGTGCGCTCGAGGTCGAGGCGGATTACGTGGTGAGTCGCGACCCCGACGACTTCGAGTCCCTCTCGA
>JBHIEQ010000380.1:0-2701 GCA_046760725.1 Gemmatimonadales bacterium | reverse complement strand
ATGGGTGCCTTCACCGTCCAGATGATGCTTCTGAGCGTCGCTTTCAATCTCGTCGAGACTCCGATCGCTGTACTGGCCGGTGCAGGTGTACGAGGGCCGCAAGGGGAACGTGGCTGTCGCGTGAGATGCCACGCATGTGTAGGTGGCGGCTGAAAATTGCACAGATGTGGCGGACGAAAATTGCACACTCGCCATCCCGTCGGCGGGCCTGGGAAAACAGCAGTTTAGACCCGGACTCTGGGCATTCCCGGGCTCGATGAGCCACTTTGGCGTCTCCACTCGTGGGGAGGAGGCGCCGATGTTCGGAAGGGAGAAGCGAGTGCTGCTCAGACATTACCTCGAACAGGGGATGACCCGCACCGCGCTGGCGAAGAAGCTTGGCATCAGCCGTCGCACCCTCTATCACTGGGTCAGGACGGGACAGCTCGATCGGGATCTCGACCAGGAGCCCGTGCATTACAAGGCACGTCCGCCGGTCCCCCGAAAGATCGACGCTTACACGTCGATCATTCACACCCGCCTCGAAGACTATCCCGAGCTCACGGCCACCCGCCTGTTCGAGGAAATTCAGGCGGCGGGGTATCCCGGCAGCTACACGCAGGTCAAGGAATATGTCCGCGAGGTGCGGCCGAGGCCGCCGCAGGAGCCGGCGAATCGCTTCGAGACACCGCCGGGCCGACAGGCCCAGGTCGATTTCGCCCACTTCCGGCTCCCGTGGGGCCGTCGCTACGCCCTGCTGGTCGTGCTCTCGTGGTCGCGCGACATGTGGCTGCGCTTCTACCGGCGGCAGGACATGCGCACGCTCTTCGCGGGGCTCGAGGAGGCGTTTCGTTTCTTCGGTGGCGTGCCTCATGAGCTCCTCTTCGATCAGATGCGCTCGGTCGTCGTCGAGGATCGGCGCAGCGACGGCGGCAGCCTGATCGAGAACATGGAGTTTCTCCGTTTCGCTCATCACTGGGGCTTTCGACCTCGCGCCTGCCGGCCCTACCGGGCGAAGACGAAGGGCAAAGTCGAGCGTCCGATTCGCTACGTGCGCCAGAGCTTCTTCTACGGCCGGGAGTTCGTCAGCGATGACGATCTCAACGCACAGGCCGAGCGGTGGCTGGTCAGCGTGGCCAATGTCCGGGTGCATCGCACCACGGGCGAGCGACCCATCGATCGCCTGGAGCAAGTCGAGCGGGCCCGGCTGAAACCGCTGGCCCCACGCCCCTATCGATCGCTGGTCCTGCCGCCAGAGGAAACCCGGCATCCCTCGAAACGGGCCTCTGTACCCTCGGTGCAGGTCGAGCGCCGTCCGCTTCGAGTCTATGGTCGGATCGCGGGAGGTGAGCGATGAGACGAGCTCAACTCTCCCGACGCGACCGGATCCGGGCCATGCTCGCCGATCTCAAGATGCCCGGCGCGCTCGAGGCCCTCGACGGAGTGCTCTCCGATGTCGACGGCGGCCAGACCACTCCCGCCGAGGCGATCGAGAATCTCCTCGGCGCTCAGATCACGCTCCGCAACAACCGCCGGCTGCAGGCCGCCATGCGCTCCTCCCGACTGCCCGCGGTGAAGACGCTGAGCGATTTCGATTTCTCCTTCCAGCCCTCGGTGAAGCGCGAGCAGATCGAAAGCCTCCATGAGCTCGGCTTCATCGAGCGCAGAGAGAACGTCGTCTTCCTCGGCCCGCCCGGCGTGGGCAAGACCCACCTCGCCATCAGCCTGGCGATCGCCGCGGCCCAGAGTGGCCGGCGCGTTTACTACGGCACCCTGGCCGACCTGATCACCTCGCTCGAAGAGGCTCAGAGCGCCGGTCGCTTTGGCCAGAGGCTCCGGGTGCTCACCCACCCCTCGCTGCTGGTCGTGGACGAGATCGGATATCTGCCGATCACCCGAACGGGAGCCATGCTCTTCTTCCAGCTCATGACCCGTCGCTACGAGCACGCCTCCACCGTGCTCACCTCGAACAAGAGCTTCGAGGAATGGGGTGAGGTCTTCGGAGACGAAGTCATGGCGGCGGCTCTCATCGATCGCGTCCTTCACCACTGCCACATCGTCAACATCCGGGGTAACAGCTACCGGATGCGTCACCACACCGACCTGTGGCAGTCTCTTCAAACCCCGGCTTCGGATGGGGAAAGTTCCTCAGCCAGGCGAAAGAGACAACGGAAGGAGGCCCTGACGTCCTGAGGCTCGTCACCCCTGGCTGAGTGTGCAATTTTCAACCGCCAGAAATGGGAAGTTTTCGCCCGGCGTTGACATTTGTCGCCTGATTGGCATACAATCTTGGTGATGGCCTTTGACGACGAGTTGGAAGCGAGTTCGGTGCGCATTTCCGTGAGGATAGAAACACTGCCTGAGCCAACCATCGTTGGGCCAGCCGATGGGTCGAATTTTGCCGCTGGTGCGGCGATTACGTTTACGGGTGATGTGGTGGACCGCGATGGCGGAACTGCCGTGCTTACCTGGCGCTCTGATCTCGAGGGCATTTTGGGCACGGGCTCACCAGTTGTGCGAAGCGACCTATCCATTGGCATCCACACAGTGTGGCTGATTGCGTTTGATGACGAGAGTCAAGTCGATAGTGTGTCTCGTAGCGTTTCGGTTAGCGGCTTCGCCCTCGATTTCGACGGCTCGCAGAGCACCGAAACACCTGATGCTAACGACCTCGACCTCACGACAACCTTCACTATCGAGATGTGGATTAGACCGTCGAATG
>JBHIEQ010000379.1:0-2702 GCA_046760725.1 Gemmatimonadales bacterium | reverse complement strand
GGGAGAAGCTCCACAAGGCTGTGGAGTCGGAGAACTTCGAGCTCGCGGCTGAACTCCGTGACAGGATAAGGGTGCTCGAATGAGTCTCGACCTCACTCTCCTGAGGGACGGCGGCATCTCGTGGCTGGATGCGAGTGGTCCCGACAGTGACGTCGTGCTCTCCACGCGGGTGAGGCTTGCGCGCAACCTCCAGGGGCGGCCGTTCACAGTCAGGTCGAAGCCGACCGACAACGAGGTAGTGCTCGAGGAGGTTCTACAGGCGGTGCGGGAGACGCGCTTCCTACGGGATGCGGCCTTGCTCAGGCTCGATCTGATGGATCGCCGCGAGCGGCAGATGCTCCATGAGCGACACCTCGTCTCGAAGGAGCTGGCCGGCCTCGAGCGTCACGCGGCAGTGAGACCGGCCTCCGCGCTCATCACGAACGGAGAGCTGGGGGTCATGGTCAACGAGGAGGATCACCTTCGGCTCCAGCGCCTCCAGTCGGGTTTCGCGCTCGCTCAGGCCTACGGGGAGCTGGATCAGTTGGATGGGGATCTGGGGGAGCGTCTCGGCATCGCGTTCCATCCCGAGTTTGGTTACCTTACGTGTTGTCCGACCAACGCAGGAACGGGTTTGCGTGCGTCTGTACTGATTCACCTGCCCGGCCTCGTTCTCACGAAGGAGATCGCGAAGGTCCTCCAAGGGCTGTCACAGGTCGGACTGACGTTCCGGGGGCTCTACGGAGAGGGGAGCGAGGTTGTAGGCAACTTCTTCCAGCTCTCCAACCAGACCACCCTCGGCAAGTCGGAGGAAGATCTCCTGGATCACCTGGGTAAGATGGTAGGCCAGGTGATCGAGTACGAGCAGCAGGCGCGAGCGGTGCTGCAGCGAGAGGCGCCGAATGTGATCGCCGACAAGGTGTGGCGCGCGTACGGTCTCTTGCGGTACGCCCGCTCCCTGTCGTTCGAAGAGGCGATGAACCTGCTGAGCGGAGTACGCCTCGGGGTCGGGTTGAAGTTGATCACGGAGCTTGGACTCTACACCTTGAACAAGCTCCTGATCTTCACCCAGCCCGCGCATTTGGCGCAGCTGGAGGGGCGGGAGCTGTCGGATCCCGATCTGGCGGTGGCGCGCGCCGAGTTCGTACGGCGTCAACTCGAGATCGACGCGTCGCGGGGCGGCAACGGAGGGAGTTCCCGGAAATGATCGGACCGAGGTCCCGAGAGACTAGATGAACGGGTACAACTTCACCGATCGCGTTCGTAAGGTGCTTCAGATGGCGCGCGAGGAAGCTGCGCGCCTGCACCACGAGTACGTGGGCACAGAGCACATTCTGCTCGGGCTGATCAGGGAAGGGGAAGGTGTGGCGGCGGCGGTACTCACCAACCTGAGCGTCGATCTCGACGAGATCCAGCAGAAGATCGAGGAGACGGTAAAGAAGGGTAAGGCGCCGGCGCCCGAGGGTCCGGATCTCCCGTACACGTCCCGCGCCAAGAAGGTGCTCGAGCTGGCGATGAGCGAGGCGCGGGAGCTCAACCACTCTTACGTGGGCACGGAGCATCTCCTGTTGGGCCTGTTGCGTGAGGAGAAGGGCATCGCGGCCCAGGTCCTGGCCGACGCGGGGGTGAATCTGGAGCAGGCGCGCGCCGAAACGCTGCGGCTGTTGGGGAGCGACATGCCGGCCGGCACCAAGGGAGGTCAAGCCGGCCCGGGACAGCGTGCTGAGAAGAAGTCCAAGACCCCGGCGCTGGATCACTTCTGCCGCGATCTCACAGCACTCGCCGCTGAGGGGCAGCTCGATCCGACGATTGGGCGGAAGCAGGAGATCGAGCGGGTGATTGAGGTCCTCTCCAGACGCAAGAAGAACAACCCCGTCCTGATCGGAGAGGCCGGGGTCGGCAAGACCGCGATCGTGGAAGGGCTCGCGCAGCTCATCGCCTCGGGCAATTGCCCCGACTCGCTCGCGAACCACCGGGTCCTCGCGCTCGACATGGCGGCGGTGATCGCAGGAACGAAGTACCGCGGCCAGTTCGAGGAGCGCCTCAAGGCCGTCATGAATGAGATCGCCCAGAACAAGAACGTCGTGCTGTTCATCGACGAGTTGCACACGCTGGTCGGCGCCGGCGCCGCCGAAGGGGCGATCGACGCGTCGAACATGCTGAAGCCCGCGCTCGCGCGCGGCGAGCTTCAGTGCGTGGGGGCCTCCACCCTCAACGAGTACCGCAAATACATCGAGAAGGATGGGGCACTGGAGCGGCGCTTCCAGACCGTAATCGTCGATCCGCCGACCATCGACGAGACCCTCGATATTCTGAAGGGGCTCCGCCAGCGGTATGAGGACCACCATCGCGTGCGGATCCCGGATCCCACGCTCGATCAGGCCGCTCGCCTGTCGGAGCGTTACATCACCGACCGCTTCCTGCCCGACACGGCGATCGACGTGATCGATGAAGCCGCGGCACGGGCGCGACTCGCGGCGCAGGTGCCACCCCCCGAGGTTGCTGCCCTGAAGGAGCAGCTCGAGGAGATCAACACCGATAAGGAAGAGGCCGTTCGCGACCAGAACTTCGAGCGCGCCGCGGCGCTGCGGGACCAGGAGCGGGAGCTACAAACGGAGATTCGGCGGCGGCAGGACGAGTGGGAAAAGGAGCGCCAGACCCACAGACCCACGATCTCCGAGGACGAGGTGGCGTTTATCGTCTCCAGATGGACGGGCATACCG
>JBHIEQ010000378.1:0-2716 GCA_046760725.1 Gemmatimonadales bacterium | reverse complement strand
GCTGGTGTCGACCTGGGTCGTCGTGGACGTATCTCTTGCATTGATCCGCTACCTGGGACCCTGGGGTTTCGCTCTGTTCACGGTACTGGGCATAGCGCTGGTTCTCTTGCCGCTGTTCGACCGCGGTCCTGAGCGGAGTGTCAGACGGCGGCCGGCAGTAGCGGCGCTCGGCTTGATCTTCTTCATTGGGTATGTGGTCTTGTGGATCGCCGGCCGTCAGCTGCGGTCCGTCCCGCCCAGCGAGCGACCGGTATCGGGGGCGGCAGAAGAGCGGAGCGTGCCTGAGACCCCGCCGGTCGAGCTTCGGGATCTAGGGCCGACGCCGCCGATACCGCGACGCGATAGGGGGGCTCGGTGACCGGGCGTTCTGTTTTGAGGTGGCTCGTCGGGTGCGCTTCCCTGATGATGGTGATCTCCCCTGCGGCCGGGGCTCAGGAGCCCCCTCGCGTGAGCGTCATCGACACGACATACAGCTGTCTCACGTGTCATGCTGAGAAGCGGCGTTCCTTCCGGCTCGGCATTCACTCCGATCAGGGGATTCGGTGCGCGGACTGTCACGGTGGAGACCCGGGCGCGTTTGAGATCGCAACGGCCCATCGCGGTCGCTTTCGACCTCTCGGAGACAAGTTCGCCGTCATCACCGCTTGCACTTCCTGTCATTCGGATCCGGACAGGATGCGGCAGTACGGCATTCCGTCGGATCAGCTGGCAGAATTCCGGACCAGCCGTCACGGGCAGCTCCTGCTGGGGAGCCGCAACACTGACGCGCCGACCTGCACCGACTGCCACGACGCCCACACGATCTTGCCGCCCAACGATGCGCGTAGCGGCGTACATCCGGTCAACATTCCGCGCACGTGCACGCGTTGTCACGAGGACGACCGGCTCATGGCCAAGTATGGAGTGCCCACCGGTCAGCTCGATCTGTACCGTGAGGGTGCTCATGGGGTGGCCGTCTTCGAGAAGCAGAACTTCGCGGCACCTACTTGCATAGGCTGTCACGGCTCGCATGCCGCGCTACCGCCGCGCGTGACAGAGATCGTGCACGTGTGCGGTCATTGTCACCAGCTATTGGGTCGGGCGCTCTATGGTGGGCCCCACGGCGACCCTGCTCTGAGCGGAAGGATTCCCGGCTGTCTGGCCTGTCACGCCAATCATGGGACACAGCAGGCTCCCGCCGACCGGATCGCGGCGGGGTGTATGAATTGTCACGAGGCCGGCAGTGCTGCCGCGGCCGTCGGGATGGAGATCCAGGAGCGTATCGTTCAGGCGACGCACGACCTCGATGCGGCCGAGCGGGCGATAGAGGGGCTGGTGCGCGCGGGCCGGCCGGTGAGCGACACACGGTTCAGGTATCGGACGGCGTTCACCTATTATCAGCAGCTCGCGCAGGTGCAGCACAGCCTCGATCTGGATCTGATGGAGGACCTGGGTAGGCGCGTGGGGTCGATCTCGCGCGACATAAGGGCGCAGGCCGAGGTGGCTGCTGAGGAGCAGTGGGAGCACAAGTTGCTGCTCATACCGGTGTGGTTTCTGGCACTCGCGGCGATAGTTGTCGCCTGGTTCAGGCTCGCCGATTTGCGGGCGGGTGGCGAGGGGTCGTCTCGGTGAGGGATCTGCGAGCGCTGATCCAGCGCTACACGCGTCCCATCAGGATCCTCATCCAGGTCGCGATACTAGCCGTGATTCTGGTTGCCGTTGGGGGCATCGGGTTCGTCGAGTACAGCGGCCAGCCGGGCTTCTGCAAGAAATGCCACATCATGGAGCCGTACTACGAGAGCTGGGCCACCTCGTCGCACAATGAAGTGCCCTGCATCAAGTGTCACTACGCGCCGGGCATCAAGGCAGAGGCGATGGGGAAGCTCCAGGCGGCCAATCAGGTGGTCAAGTATGTGACCGGCGCGTACGGCATGAAGCCATGGGCGGAGATAGAAGACGCGGCGTGTTTGCGCTCCGGGTGTCATATAGAGGCGCAGCTCGAGACCGACGTCTTCTACAGGGGTGTCCGCTTCAATCACGCGCACCACCTCGGCGAGCTGCGCCGCGGGAAGCAGTTGCGGTGCACGAGTTGTCACTCGCAGATCGTTCAGGGCGAGCACGTTGCAGTGACTCAGGTCACCTGCAACCTGTGTCACTTCAAGGGTCGCGGGCAGGAGGAACCGGTGGCGGGCTGCGTCGGGTGCCATGCGGCGCCCCCACGCGCGGTGACGGCTCAGGGTGTGGTCGTGGATCACCGGTCCTACTTCGAGGACCTCGTGCCCTGTCTTTCGTGTCACGAGCAGGTAGCGCACGGGAGCGGCGCTGCGGACGAACAGCGTTGCTTCAATTGCCACAATGAGCCCGCGCGGCTCCAGGAGTTCGAGAACACTACACTGGTGCATCGGGTGCATATCGCGGAGCACAACATCGAGTGCACTCAATGCCACATGCCGATCGAACACTTCGTCGTGTCGCTCGCGCAGACCTTCGAACTCGACTGCTCATCTTGCCATAGGGACGTGCACCGTGTGCAGGAGCAACTCTACGCAGGATTGGGCGGTCACGAGGTAGAGAGCACGCCGAGTTCGATGTACCTGGCCCGGGTCTCGTGCCAGTCGTGCCACGGGCTGCCGCGCATGTTGGACGGACACGAGCAGGTACAGGTGGCGGGAGAGGCGTCGTGTCTGTCATGTCACGGCATTCGCTATGCAAACATCTTACCCGGTTGGCAGCGGGA
>JBHIEQ010000377.1:0-2718 GCA_046760725.1 Gemmatimonadales bacterium | reverse complement strand
CGATCTTGACCGATACGTCCCTGATGCCCTTGAGCGGCGGATAGATGGTCCCTTGCTCCAGCGACGTGTCCATCACCTGCGCAGCGAGCGTCTCGGAGGCCGCAAAGAACATCTCGTCGGTTACATGCCTGGCACCGCAGGCGACGACGCCGAGTCCCACGCCGGGGAAGATATACGCGTTGTTCCCCTGTCCCGGGACGAACGTCCTACCGTCGTACTCGACCGGCGGAAACGGACTGCCGCTCGCGAACACGGCGCGCCCCTTCGACCACTGGTACGCCTGCTCCGCCGTACACTCGGACTTCGAAGTCGGATTGG
Source organism: Gemmatimonadales bacterium (assembly GCA_046760725.1). Taxonomy (GTDB): domain Bacteria; phylum Gemmatimonadota; class Gemmatimonadetes; order Gemmatimonadales; family GWC2-71-9; genus JBHIEQ01. The sequence goes on along the minus strand of JBHIEQ010000377.1, from coordinate 2,400 downwards.
AAAGCGCGAAGATCACAGGACGCTGGTTGATGGCCGCCATTCGCTCGATGGCGTCGCGCGTAAAGGTATGCGGCTGTCCCGAGACACCGATCAGGCCGGTCGGCCGAACCGTGTCGATCACGTCCACGAGATCGCGCACCGGGGCGTGTTGGTGCGCGTACGGCTGCTTGTGAGGGGCGAGGTCGGTTCGCGATTCCACGACCAGCCCCTTGGAATCGATGAACCAACAGCGTCGGCGCGCCTCTTCCTCAGGTAGCCCCTTGCGTCTGAGAGCCGAGGAGACGAGGTCCGCGATTCCGATGGCCGCCTCCCCCGCGCCGAAGAACACGAACCTTTGATCTTCGAGCGCCGCACCCGTGATCCTTTGTGCGCTTATCAGACCGGCCAGAGCGACCGCCGCCGTTCCCTGGATGTCGTCGTTGAACGTGCAGACTCGGTCGCGGTACTTGGCGAGCAGCCTGAACGCGTTGCGATTGCCGAAATCCTCGAACTGGATCAGAGCGGCGGGGAACACCTCCTGTATCCCCATCACGAACTCCTCCACCAGCTCGTCATACTCCTCGCCGCGGAGCCGCTCGCGCCTGAGACCCATGTATAGAGGATGATGGCGTCGAGTCTCGTCGCCGGTTCCGACGTCGAGCATCACCGGGAGGCATCGCCGCGGATCGATGCCGGCGAGCGCCGTATAGAGAGACAGCTTCCCGATCGGTATCCCCATCCCGTCGGCGCCCAGGTCTCCCAGACCGAGGATACGCTCGCCGTCCGTCACGACGACGACATCCACCTCGGGCTCGGGCCAGTTCCTCAAGATCTGGACCACACGCCCACGGTCTTCTGCGGAGACGTAGAGACCTCTCGGCCGCCGGAAGATACCGCTGAACTCCTTGCACGCCTGACCCACCGTCGGTGTGTACACGATGGGCAGCATCTCCTCGATGTGATTGAGAATGAACCTGTAGAACAGCGTCTCGTTCCGGTCCTGCAGGGCCGTGAGGAAGATGTATTTCTCGATGTCCGACTCCTTGCGGCGGAAGTTGCCCAGCACACGAACGAGTTGCTCTTCCATGGAGTTGACGCGCGGCGGCAGCAATCCGCGGAGGCGCAGCGCGTCACGCTCTCGGTCGGTGAACGCCGTGCCCTTGTTGAAGCGAGGATCGTGGAGGATGTCGATCCCGCTAGGTGTTTCTTTCTTCATTGTGGCACTTCCAGCATGTTGCGGCACCCGAAAAGTAGCCCAATATCAGGCTCGACTCATGGAGGCGGCTATCGTGACCTCGCCCCCCAAGGAAACCGCGCACTGGAGCCGACGATGAAACATCGTTTGACGATAGCGGGTGTCCTGATGACGACTCTGAGCGCATCACTCGGCGCACAGGCACACCCCGACACGAGCGGGACAGCGAGGCGGTTCGACGCTTCGGCCTTGATTCTGCTCAGCGCCTTCTACGTGGACGATTTCGTGGACAACGTGGATCTCCCGGCGGTCGCCACCCAGCCGCCCGGTCCGTTCGTGCTCCCGCCCGAGGCCGGAGGCGCCACGATGCGCCAATCGCGCATCACAGTGAACGGCGTGTGGCCTCGCGCGTTGGGGGGAGAGGTCGCTGGATTGCTACAGGTCGATTTCTTCGGGGGCCAGCTGGCCGACGCGCGGGAGAGCCCGCTCTTGCGACTGCGGCGCACTCACGTGCAGGTGCGCTGGCCCAACGCCTGGCTCCTCATTGGACAGGAGGCGCCGCCCATCGCGGCCGTGAGCCCATCGAGCCCGGCATCGGTGGCTGTCCCCGGTTTCAGTCACGCAGGAAACCTGTGGCGCTGGACGCCGCAGGTGCGCGCGGGGGCCTCTGCTGGTCGCGCGGTACTGATCGGGATCGAGGCGGCGGCACTGGCACCGCGGTCCGGCGAGCCGGTGGGTGTGACGGTCACACAACCCGATCGCGCGGAGCGTGCCGAGCGCCCGCAGCTCGAGGGGCGGGTGCTGGTGCGATGGGGCGGGGACGAGTCGAGCGGCCCGAGCGAGATCAGCGTGGGAGGGCACATCGGATGGATGTCGAACGATCGGGATTCGCTACTCATCAGCCGGGCGGGGGCGGCCAGTGCCAAGATCTCGCTGGGACGCCACGTCGAGTTGCGCGGCGAGGCTTTTTTCGGCCAGGCCCTCGCGGGGCTTGGAGCCGGAATCGGGCAGGTTCTGGGTCCGGGCGGCACCACCATCTACACGAGCGGCGGTTGGGCGCAGCTCAACCTGAGACCGGCGTCGAATCTCGAGCTGGGTGGTGGTTACGGACTGGACGACCCGGACGACATCCAGGTGGATCCCGACAGCGGGATGGTGAAGAACGTCTCCTGGGAGGCGCATCTCATCTGGGCTCCCGCGCCGCTCGTATTCGGGCTGGAGTATCG
>JBHIEQ010000376.1:0-2728 GCA_046760725.1 Gemmatimonadales bacterium | reverse complement strand
CGTTCTCGGACATGGCCGACTTCAGCAACATGTATCCCGGTGGCGGGGTCTATATCGATTCCGTGAAGCACAAGACGTTCGTGAAGGTGGACGAGGAGGGTACGGAGGCTGCCGCAGTGACGTCCGTCGGGATGGGTGAGGTTAGTGCTCCTCCCTCGTTCCGGGTGGATCACCCGTTCCTGTTCTTCATTCGGGAGCGGCACTCGGGTACGATCCTGTTCATGGGGAAGATCATGAACCCGGTTGTGGGGTGAGGCGCCCGCAGTCATGCACAGGGAACCCACGCTCCGCAGGATGGCCGCGCACCGTTACTGGAGAGTGGTGCTCGCGGTGTATCCCGGCCTCGCGCTCTGGATACCTGCAGAGGCACAGGTGGATCGAGATGTGGTGCAACGCCGAGCGGCGTTGGATTGGCTTTACACCAGTCGGGTGGTCGAGGCCGTCACACCCTCGGCGCTGTACGCGGGTGTCGGCAACGTTTTCGGCTGGATCGGGGTGAATGGCGAATACTTCCCGCTTCGAAAAGTCGGCGCCGCACTGGGGCTGGGCGTCACTCCCCTCGATCCCAGACCGCTCTCCGCGGCTGCAGCGCTCCGCATCTATGGCTCCTGGAGTCGCAATCGCCCGTTTCTCCAACTGTCATTCTCGCCGGTCCTGATTGAGCAAGTCTGCCTCGTCGCAGCTGTGTCGTCAGGCGACTGCAGCGTAATGCAGTACACCGGACCCGGGATCGCCCTCGGCTACTCGTACGTTGCGCCTTCCGGCTTCACACTGACCGTGGGAGCCGGGCTAGCCCGGGGGAAGCTCGAGCAATGGAGTCGCCCGGACATCTGGACCACTGGGCCGATCGTGCAGCTGGGCGTAGGGTTCACTCGCGAACGGCATCGACCGTGATGTGGTGGAGCAAGGCCTGGCTCGATAGCCTCCGCTGCCTCCTGGTCTCGGTCACCTCCGTCACGTTGCTCGTGACTGCCCGAGCGGAGGGGCAGTCGCCGGTGCGCGAACTCGGCCTCAAGTTCGGCGTCAGCAGCTCCTCGGTGAAGTGGCAGACCGCAGTGTGTGACCGATCTGGAGGACCCGAGCGGTGTCAGGACGGGATCATGCGGCCCGCTGGGCGGCGCAGGAGCGCCACTGTGGGGATTTGGGCACGCTGGGGCCTTGGCGCGTCTTGGCTCTCACTTCAGACGGAAGTGGCGTACGAGCCGAAGGGATTGGAGATCTCGTCGCCGAGACTGCATTTGGATTACCTGGAATTCCCGGTATTGCTCCGTGCGGACATCGCGCCCCGAGACACCTTGCGCGTCTTCTTCGGCGTGGGCATGGCCCCTGCTGCCGAGATCAGGTGTAGCGTCGCGGACGCGCGCAGCACCCCACAGGGCAACTACGTGGCGTGGGTCGGCGACTGTGACCAAACGGATCGCCCACTCTTTACCCAGATCACCAGGGGCTGGGATCTCGGCCTCGCCATCGAAGGTGGCCTCACCGCTCAGCTCGGTCCAGGTGCGGTATCCCTTGAGGCTCGCGCCACACTCGGGTGGATCGAGATCCAACCCAAGATGTACAACGACAGATATGCAATTTGGCTGGCGTATTCCCCCACCTGGTTTCGTGCCGCTCCGGACTCGGAGCGCCTTCGAGAGCGGCTTCGCCAGCACTGACCGTCGGCGGTATCGGCCCAGGCGACTTCAACCGACAGTCTCGTAGAACGCACGGGTTGACCCGCTCCCCCCAAATCCCTTTCGTTCTTAAGCTTCTTGACCCGGGACAGGTGCAGGAGTGGTTTAACTGGCACGCCTGGAGAGCGTGTGAACGGGTGACCGTTCCGTGGGTTCGAATCCCACCCTGTCCGTAGGCCGTTCAACCTCCTTCCCGCGCGAAGCGAGCGAAGCGGCGTGGAAAATCGCTGTCGGCGCGCAGCATCCCCATGAGAGCCTCGACCGTCTGCTGCTGGTTCTTCACGCGGGGGTCGGGCGTTGACATCTGCGCAATCGCCTCCAGACGATTCTCCGAGTTGAACCAGTTGTCGATGACGGTGACACCCTCGTACTCCCATAGCGGCTTCTGGTAGATCCAGCCGTCGCTGAACATGTCTATCTGGAACGTGTCGGCGGCGTGACTCCAGTAGCTCGTCTCCGCAGGCAGCTCTCCAAAGGGTGAATCCGTGAGATCGAAGCCGACGGCGCGGCTCTCCGGCGGCCGCTTCGCCATGAGGGCGTCGATCACACCGTCAGCCGCATAGGTGACCGGATCACCGAAGCCCGTGACCGGCGGCCAGGGCGAGTGCAAGAAGATCATGAACACCCGGTCCCCGATCTCGTTGTAGATCCGATTCCCCATGCGCGCGCTGATGTGGCGCACCTCGCCCGTCTCGGCGTTGTACACGGGCTGCCGGAATCGCGTGAACGCGTGGTTGATACCCGTGTACACCAGAGCCTTCTGCCGCTTCGAGATGATCTCTTCCTGGACCGTCTCGGCCATTACCTTGTCGAGGTCACCGTCCGAGAAGACCCTGCTCATCACGACCGGGTCTTGGCGATCCCTCGCGTTCCACACGTGACTCCAGTCCATCTGACCCGCCAGGCCGAGCACCCGGATACGGCGGCGGCGCGGCAGATCCTGATTCGTCTCCCACGCCACCCGGAGGATCTCCACGTACTCCAGGTAGCCCCACCACGGCCACTGATCCCAGAAGAGACGGCGCGCGAGATCCTCGTCGAACTCCCTCCCC
>JBHIEQ010000375.1:0-2736 GCA_046760725.1 Gemmatimonadales bacterium | reverse complement strand
CCCACGGTTGAGCGGGATCGGTCGCGGCCACGCTGATGGGGAGGTGGCGAGCCTTGGGTCGCTGGCGCGGGCCTGGATCCACGGGCAGCAGCGCCAGCGGACCGGGTTTGGCCGCCTGATGCCAGCGGCGTACGACTTCCACCGTATCCATGTCCCCCACGAGGACCGCGTGGAGCCAGTCGGCAAGCAGTCGCTCCGCAGTCGCCGCCTGATCCGGCGGGAGATCGAGGTAGTCCGAGAGCGGTCCCAGGATTCCTTCGCCGCCCAGCGAGTGCCTTTCCTCCAACAGGCGGCGCGCAGCTGGGGCTAGCCCGTCGCGCTGGCGCTCGAGCTGGCGCAACGCTTCCTCTCGTGCCCGCCGTTGAGCCATCGTCTCCTGCAGTGCCCGATGGTCGTGCCGCGCCTGGGATTCCGCCTCTCGCGCCGCGGCTACAGCCTCTCTGGTACGCTCCAGTTCCACTGCCTGGGCTTTTTCGTCGGCCCCAGCCTGGCTCAGCCGCTGGCGCGCCGCCGCCAGGGCGGCCTCACTCGACTCCAGCTCTCGCCGCGCCTCCTCACGAGCTTGCTCTTGGCTGGCGAGCCTGATTGTGAGCTGCTCCAGCTCGCGCTCGATCGCGGCCCGCTCGCCTGCGAGCGAACGGTGCTCCTCTGCGTGTCGCTGTAGCTTGGCCTCCAGGTCGCGCACCCGCTCTCTCTGCTCCCGATAGCGCTCCTTCACCGCGCCCTCGTCGCTAGCCTTGAGATCGAGCTCCATCTGGACCGACTCGCGTGCAGCGGCGGCCTGAGCGAGCTCAGCCTGCGCCGCATCCAGCTCCCGCAGAGCCTGGGCCGCACGGGCCTCGGCGTGAGCGCGCTCCTCGGTTGCGCGGCTGCGCCGCTCGCTCGCGTGCTCCATCCGCTCCGTGAGGAGCTTGAGGTCTCCCTCGAGGCGCTCCAGCTCCAGTCGGGCGTCACTCGCCCGGCGCTCCAGGTCCGCGTGGCGCGCCATGGCGCCTGCTCGTGCCTGGATCTTGGCTTCTCTCTCACGCTCCCTTCGCGAAAGAGTCTCGTCAGCGGTTGGGATTTTCCGGTCGAGTTCCTCGCGTCGCCGGTCCAGTTCCCTCTTCCGCAGATCGAAGCTTTCGAGGTCCCGCTGAATGAGCGTCATGAATGCGTCGAATCGCTCTTTGCGGAACCTGTCGTATCGTTCCGTCTTGCCCCGCTGGCGCGCGAGGCTCCGCACTTGTGTCTGCACCTCTGAGATCAGGTCCTCGAGCCGCTGAAGGTCTTCGGCCGTGCGCTCGAGCCGGCGTTCGGTGGTCGCACGCCGGTCGCGGTAGATCCCTATCCCCGCAGCTTCTTCGAACAGCGAACGCCGCTCCTCGGGCCGATCCGAGAGCAGGCGGTCGATCATCCGTGCCTCGATCACTACACCCGCGTTCGCGCCGAGTCCGGTGCCGCGAAGCAGGTCCTGTAGATCGCGCAGGCGCACCGGTGACTGGTTGAGGAGATAGTCGCTCTGGCCGTTGCGGGAGAGCCGCCTGGTCACGACTACCTCGCTGTAGGGCACGTCCAATACCGACTCGCTATTGTCGAAGTACATGGAAACGTCAACTACGTTTATCGCACGGCGGTGCACCGACCCCTGAAAGATCAGCTCGTCCATGCGGGTGCCTCTCAGCACCCTCGGGCGCTGTTCACCCAACACCCACCGCACCGCGTCGGAGATATTGGACTTGCCGCAGCCGTTGGGACCGACGATGGCTGTGATGCCGTCTTCCAGAACCAGCTCGACGGTATCCGCGAATGACTTGAATCCCGACAGCTCGAGCCGGGTGAGCTTCATCGTGCGCGCCCCATTCTGGCGACCAGAAGCGGGTCGAGTCCCGCAGTTCGTAGGATGGAGTCCTGGGGATCTGCTTGCTCCGGCGACTCGAACGCGCCGGCCAGGATCCGAAAAGCCCCGTCCGGGGCCTCAACAATGTATGCCGCGATCCCCCGTTCCCGAAGGGCCGCCAGCGCAGTCGCGGCCACCTCCCTCGTACCGTAGCCGCCCAGGTCCAGCGCAGCCGGCGTTCTGAGTATCGTGCCGCTCGGGCGCGGGAGCAGGCCCTCCTCCCACAACGCGGAGAGGCCCACTTCGGCTTCCTCCGGTGTGGGGTAGACGCCTACGAGTAAGCGGTACCACAGACCGCGACTGCCAAGCCTCACGGCGCTGACCGTGGTCGAGTGTCCGCCCTCCTCGTACCGCTCGGCGGTTTCCAGCGCCTCGGTGGGCGACGAAAACGCCGCGACCTGCACGGAGTAGGGGAGTGAATCTCCGTTTCCCGTTGGGGGCCGTGCCGGTGGTGCGACGTATTGCGGTGGCGTGTGCCCTCGAGCGGTGGTCGCCGTCTCGTCGCTCTCTCCCAGGAGCATGAGCCCGAGTGTGGTAACGAGAAGCAGAACCGCTGCGGCCGCCGCCACCAGGGTGGTGGCCTTGCGGCTCGTGGTCGACGACCCGCTTTGGCCTGGTGCGGTGAGTAGGTCGGCCGGTAGCGGTGTCGGTTCGGGCCTCGGCAGCGGTTCGTCAGGGAGGGCGACCACCAGCTCACGGCACCTTTCCGCGAACGACTCCGGGACCTGGTAGCCGCGCTCGGCAAGCAGGATCGCGAGATCCGGAGCAGTCGACAGTCGCTCCAAGGCGGAGCGTGGCGCAAACAGCACGAGGAGCGCGCGCTGACTGGCGAACCCGTTGACGAGCCGCTGCCAGCGATC